>JACQPZ010000060.1 GCA_016207265.1 Candidatus Latescibacterota bacterium
CCGGGCAAGGTCCTTCCGGCGGGATCGGCACCCAACGCGAGCGGATCAGCGGCTCGATCGCGCGGCCGAACGCAAGCCCCAGGACGGCGCGGCACTCTCCGCCCGACCGGGCGATGGAGACGTACCATCCCTCTCCCGCGACCGCGTCGGGGATACCGACGACCGCGATCGGGATCTCCGGTGAGCCCTCGCCGTCGCGGCGCTCGATCGCGAGCACGTAGCGAACGGAGGCCGAGCGGCTCCTCGCGATCTCCACGGCGCGGGCGTGGAGCGAGGGTGAAAGCTCCCACGCCGCGAAGACCGAGCGCGGATCGCGCGGAAGCAGATAGAGCCGGTCCGCGCCGTAACGGCGTCCTCGGAGCGGCGACTCGACGGGCCGCGCCTCCGGGACCGGAGCAAGACGTTCGAGCGAGCTCATGGGAGCGGGGTTCCTTTCAGCGGGCGACCACGAGGCGTCGGGTGATCGTGCGACCGGCCAGTTCGACCGTGGCGAAATATAGGCCGCTCGGAACCGGCGCGCCATCGCCATCTGCTCCGTCCCACGCCCAGGTCGAGACTCCGGTGGACGGGACCCGAACCGTCCACCGCGCGACCAATCTGCCGGCCACGTCGAAGACGCTCGCATGCCCCTCGGCCCCCGCCTCGCCCCGGAGCAGGAACCGAACGGAGCCGTCGCCGGGCGAGGGGCCGAGGCGGAGCGAGATTCCGCGCGGCGTCGCGGCGCCGCCGTCCACCCCCGCGGGAGCGGACGGCGCGCTCAACGTGACGGTCGTGGTCGGGGCCGTGAGATTGGAGAGCCCGTTCGAGTTCCAGACATCCCAGTCCACGAGGTAGGTCCCGGCGGGAAGCGCTCCGAGCGAAGCCCGGAATGACTCGCGCCCGGAATCGAACACGCCGTCCGTCGGCTCGGCCGACTGCGGCGGGCCGTTGTTGACGCGGAAGCGAACCGAGTCGATCGTCGCGATCGAAATCGTGTCACGGTACCCGTAATGGAACCAGGGGTTCTCATTCGGAACCGGAATCTCGCGGGCGGAGCCGGTCAGCGTGACCGGGGGACCGGCGGTCGCCCGGTATTGCTCCGAATCGGGGAACGCGGCCGGGCGCGTCTCGACGAGGTCGGGCACTCCGTTCAGGTTCCGGTCGGCCCAACCGATCTGCGCCTCCGTGAACGTGCAGACGCTGTCCGGGTAGTTGCCCTTCATCAGACACTGGGCGATGATGGGCCAGCAGTAGCCCGCCGCCGGCACGAGGGAATTCCAATTCGGTTGGTTGAGATATCCCGTCCGGTACGAGCACGCCCACCAGCCGGAAAACGGGAGGTGCTCGTCGAGAGCCCAGAACGTGTGGGCCATCTCGTGCTCGATGTAGGTGTCGAGCGTCGCGCCCTGAAACGCGCTGAACCCGTTCTTGATCGGCGTCACGAAGTAGGGACCCCCGAGCTCCGCGTGGGAAATGACCCCGTCCGGAAACGCGCCGTCGGGATCGGCGTCGTTCTGAACGGCGAAGATGAGGGCGGCCCATTGCGCGCCCAACCGCGCCCTCGCCGCGTTCGCGACGTCGTAGGAGAGCGTGATGGCGTCCCCCTGGTAGCCGAGGAGCGAGACGAGCGCATCCCGGATCCAGCTCTTCTCCTCCGCGACCGTGCGGTCGATCGGCTCGTAGCGCGTCGCGAGGCCCGGGTGGACCTCGATCACGAAGCTGACGGGAACGCCGCGCCGCGCGGCGAACACGCTCCAGTGCGCGAGACCGCGCACGGCCGCGCGAAC
This sequence comes from Candidatus Latescibacterota bacterium, assembly GCA_016207265.1. Lineage (GTDB taxonomy): Bacteria > Eisenbacteria > RBG-16-71-46 > SZUA-252 > SZUA-252 > WS-7. Next base: position 1,767 of record JACQPZ010000060.1, read on the forward strand.
GACCGAATCGCGCAGCGCCGGCGTCCAATCGTACCGGTTCGGGTCGATCGTGCCGTCGCTCTCCGGGAAGAGGATCGAGACCGCGATCCGGCCGATCATGAACTCGCTCGTGTCGAACCACCGGGCCCCGTAGGGCAGGCCCGCGAGGTTCCCCGAGGGCGCCGCCCCGGGCGTCCGCGCCGGCGCCGCACGAGGCGTCCACGCCCCCGTCCCGCCGGGCGATCCGACGGGGGCCAGGACGTCGGCGACACCTCCGAAGAGGTCGCCTCCCTGGAACGTCGGCCCTTCGTGCGTCGCGTGACCCGGGATCGCAGCGCCTCCCGGATCCGCGCCGCCCTCCGGCACTGCGGCGAACGCGAATCCCTCCGGGAGGGCGGCGCCCATCGTCGAGCGGCCAAGGACATAGTAGACGTGAGGCGGCACCGAGACCGCCACGTGGAAGCCCGCCCGCGCGAGCCGATCGAGCGCCCGCGCCGGGTCCTCCTCGGACGTGCCCCAGACGAGACGCAGCGTCCGCGGAGCCGGCTCCGACGAGAGCGATGCCGCGGGATTCCACGGCTCCGATCGCGGCGGGGCGGCGCGGACCGAGCCCGCGAGAACGGCGCAGGCGGCGAGCGCCGGAGCGAGCAGGGCCCGCGCGCCCGCACGCCGCTCAGCGAACATGGACCAGCCGGAGCGCACGGCGCTCCCCTCCCGCGCGGACGAGAAGCCAATAGACTCCGCTCGCGACCCCCCTGCCGCGCGAATCCGTCCCATTCCAGCGGATCAGGAACGATCCGCCGGGCGCTTCTCCCTCGTAGAGGCTCGAGACCAGGGCGCCCTGCGCGCTCAGAACCTGGACCGTGATCCGGGATCCCGGCGCGCCCGGGACTTCGACCGGCACCCCGAGCGTCCCCGAAAACGGGTTGGGCCTCGCCGGCCCGACCCGCAGCACGAGCGGGGGGACGGGCTCCGGGCCCGGTGTCGGCTCGGGCGCCGGGATCTCGTCGACCGCGGTGGGAGAGAGCTCCATGATGCGCGCCAGGATATCGGCTCCGCTGGACGAAGATCGCGTGTCCGCCCAGACAAAAACGGCGTGCCCGGCGAAGTCCATTCCGACGCCCGGGTCGAGCTGATCCGCCTGACCGGGATCCTCGTCGACACGGACGACTCCGCTGGACGGGCTCACGCCGCCCTGGAGCACCTGCATCCAGATGCTCCAGTTTCCGTCACGCTTCTCCTGCCACGTGACGA
>JACQPZ010000002.1 GCA_016207265.1 Candidatus Latescibacterota bacterium
AACTACCTCGAAAGGGCGAATACCTCCGGGAACCCTCCGCTCGAGCCCGGAGACACGATCTACCTCAGGCGGCGCCCGCCGGGCGGGGGCGGAGTCTTCGGGGTCCTCCGCGCCGTCGGCCCGGTCCTGGCTCTGGTCTCGGCGGTGACCGCGATCGCATACGGACGATAGCGCATGGCGCTCTCACGGGAACCTCAGTCCGCCCCGATCGACCTCCGGGACCTCGCATGGAGGGCGCGCCGGTATCGGCTCCTGCCGCTCGTGCCGTTCGTCACGGTCGTCTGCGCGGCGTTGATTTATCTAAAGATCACGAAGCCCCTCTATGAGTCGTACGTCGTCGTGGACATGGGCGATCAGCCCGCGGTCTCCTCGGCGATCGAGCCTCTGGTGCGTCCCGAACGCCAGTCGGGCGATTTCCGAGCCAACGTCGAGCGGCTGAACAACCGGATCCATAGCCGGAACTTCCTGAATCTCCTGGTCGACCGCCTCGGTCTCGGCCGCAGTCCCGAGGCTCTCCTCGCTGCCAGCGCCGTCGTGAAGCGGTGGCAGGGGATCAGCCCACAAGAATACGCGCAGCGCATGGCGACGACCTCGATCGCGAGGAAGATCCTCGTATCGGCGGCCGCACAGGGCCAGATCCGCATCGCCGCGGTGGACAGCGACCCGCGTTTCGCCCAGCGGCTTGCCTCCGCGATCGCGGACGCCATCATCGAGGAGGGTAAGCAGAGCGCTCTCGAGCGCGTCCGCGCGCGGGGAGAGTTCAGCGCAGATCAGGCGGCCGTCTACGAGGAGCGGCTGCACAAGTCGGAGGCGGCGCTTCGCAATTTTCAGGAGACGGCGTCCCGGCGCCGGGTCACGTCCAACGTTGTGAACGACCAGAACCTGAACGAGGCGCGCAATCTGATCCAGCTCACCGACGCGGAGATGGACCAGATCCGGGACCGTATCCGCACCGATCTGGGCGAGTGGGCGAGCCGGTTCGGAGGGAGCAGGGACGTTCCCGAGCTTCGGAGCCCGCGCGCGTCGGAGCTGGAATCCCGTCTCACCGCGCTCGAAATCAGCCACGGCACGACGTCCCTTCAAATCAAGACGACGCCCGGCGCGGACGACGCCGCGGGGCTCGCGGCCAAGATCGGCACCCTCCGCCAGGAGATTCACTCGGAATACAAGGCCGTCGCGCGCGCGCTCGGAAACGATCGCACGGACGCGGCCGTCGACCTGGCCGCCGGAATCGCGCTCGACCGTTCGGAGCTTCGATCGCTCCAGGCGAAGCGCAAGCGGTTGAGCGAGTTCGTGACGACGTATACCCGGGCCGTGGAGACGGCCCCGCAGAACCAGATGGAGCTGGAACGGCTCCAGTCCGAGGTGTCCGCGAACCGCGACCTTCTGCTCGCGCTCCGTCGGGAGGCGACCTCCTCGCGCATCTCGGAGGCGCTCGAGACAAGCCACCTCGGCTTGAGACTCGAGGTGATCGAGCCGCCCCAGCTTCCGCTCCTCCCGGTGAAACCGAACAAGATGAAGGTGATGATCGTGGCGCTCCTCCTCGGGCCCGTCCTTTCGGTCGGCCTCATTTTGGGAGCCGAGCGCGTGGGGGCCGTGCTCCGCACATCCGAGCAGGCCGAGCAGGAGTTCGGGATCAAGGTGATCGGCACGGTGCCGCGCATCGAAGGCTGGACGCGCCCCGAGTCCTATCTGATGAAATACGGCGCCCTGCTTTCGATCGTCCTGGTCGTGCTCGTCACGATGGTGTTCTACACCCTGCCGAGCGACACGTTCTCCGGCCGCCCGCCGAGCAACCGGCCAGGCGCGGCGCCATAGCGAGGCCAGCCGATCCCGTGGCACGTCCCGTCCGACCCAATCTCTTCCAATCCCTGAACCTGGACGCACCCCACATCACCGAGGTGCGGCGGCTGCTTCAGGCTCTGCTCCGCAACGACCGCGAAGCGGCACGGCGGATCTACATGGTCACGTCCGCCCGGCGCGGGGAGGGGAAGAGCACGACATGCGCCCTTCTCGCGATCGTCGCGGCGAAGCTCTTTCACAAGCGTACCCTCGTCATCGACGCCGACGTGAGAGCCGCCACAATGCACCATCTGCTCGGCATTTCCAGGGGCCCCGGGTTCTCCGAGGTGCTGCAGGGGCGCGTCACGCTCGACGCCGCGATCCGGGCGACTCCGTTGACCCAACTCTTCGCCATGCCGATCGGGGCTCCCATCGGCCGCGCGAGCGAGGCCTATGACGACGATGCCTGCCAGGCCCTGCTGCAGAAGATCCGCAGCGATTTCGAGCTGATCTTCATCGATGCGGCACCCGTCGTCCCGGTGGTGGAGCCGATGATGATCGCGGAGCACGTCGACGGAATCCTTGTCGTCGCGATGGTAGGCCGGACCCCCCTGACCCTGATCCGCCGCATGAAGCAGATCATCGAGCCCGCAGCCTCCAAGATCTCGGGCATCATCCTCAGCAACGCCGTGGACGGCCTTCCGTACTACTACGATTACCGGTACTACGGATACGAGAGGGCCGCCGCGCGCCGCACGGGACCGGCTTCGGCGCCCCGCGAGGAAAAACGCGTCCAACCGAAGTCATCGGCAGCCTGACCACGAGGAGAGCCATGCGAGCACGCCGGCGACCCGCAAGCGGGAGCGAGCGGTTACTGGGACGATTGTCGCGAAGATCCGCCCGAGTCGGCGTGATCGGGCTGGGGTACGTCGGACTTCCGCTTTCGGTGGAATTCGCCAAAGCCGGTTTCCGGGTCACCGGCTTCGAGATCGATCGGAAGCGCGTGCGGACGCTGAACCGGGGAGAGTCCCACATCCAGGACGTGCCGACGCGCGACGTGCGGGATCTCGTCCGCCGCGGGACCTTCCGGGCGACGCTCGATTTCGACGATCTGCGCCCGATGGACGTCATCGACATCTGCGTTCCCACGCCGCTCCGAAAGACAAAGGATCCCGACGTTTCCTACATCGTCGCGGCGGTGGCGGAGATCGCGTCGCGGCTCAGGCGCGGGCAGCTCATCGTGCTCGAGAGCACGACCTATCCCGGAACCACGGAAGAGCTGGTTCGCCCGATGCTCGAAAAGCGCGGATTCCGATGCGGGAAGGACTTCTTTCTCGCCTTCTCCCCGGAGCGGGTCGACCCGGGAAACCCGACGTACCACACGCGAAACATCCCGAAAGTGGTGGGCGGCGTCACCCGGGACTGCACGCGGGTGGCGACGGCGCTCTACGCCGCGGTGATGGACCGCGTCGTGCCGGTCTCGACCCCCCAGGTCGCGGAGATGGTCAAGCTCCTCGAGAACACGTTTCGCAGCGTCAACATCGGCCTCGTGAACGAGATCGCGCTCCTCTCCGACAAGCTCGGCGTGGACGTGTGGGAGGTCATCGAGGCGGCCGCGACGAAGCCCTTCGGCTTCATGCCGTTCTATCCGGGGCCCGGCCTCGGGGGCCACTGCATCCCGATCGATCCTTTTTACCTATCCTGGAAGGCGAAGCAGAGCGGATTCGAGGCCCGCTTCATCGAGCTGGCGGGTCAGGTGAACGGGAACATGCCGTACCACGTTGCCGGGAGGGTCCGCGAGGCTCTGAACGCGCGGCGGCGCCCGCTTCGTGGATCGCGCATTCTCGTTCTCGGAGTCGCGTACAAACCCGATATCGACGACGTTCGCGAATCGCCCGCATTGGACCTGATCGAGATCCTCGAGAAGGAGGGCGCGCGGGTCGACTACTGCGATCCGCACGTCCCGACGCTCACGTACGGGGGCCGGCTCCACCGCTCTCTGCCGTTCCGGGCATCCACGCTCAAGTCGCCGGACTGCGTCGTGATCGTCACACCCCACCGGGCGTTCGACTTCGGCGCCGTCGCCCGCCACGCGAGGTCCATCGTCGATTCCCGAAACGCCCTCAAGGGCAGACGCCGGCGCGGCGTCTACCGCCTGTAGGCGGCCGGAGTGTCGCTCTATCTCGTCACCGGCGGCGCCGGCTTCATCGGGTCGCATATCGCCTCGCGGCTCGTCCAGGACGGTCACGGCGTGCGGGTCTTGGACAACCTCTCGACCGGACGCAGGGAAAACCTGGACGCGATCCAGCCCGACTCCCGGCGCCCGGCGTGGGAGTGGATGGAGGGCGACATTCGCGACCTCGAGACCTGCCGCCGGGCCTGCAAGGGCGTGGACTTCGTATTCCACGAGGCGGCTCTCGCATCGGTGGGACGGTCGATGGAGAGCCCGGTGGAAACGACCGCCGTGAACGTGGGCGGGACGGTCAACGTGCTCGCAGCGGCGCGCGAGGCGAAGGTGCGGCGGGTCGTGCTTGCCAGCTCCTCGTCTGTTTACGGCGACACGCCGACCCTGCCGAAGCGGGAGGACATGCGCCTAACGCCGCTCTCTCCCTACGCGGCCTGCAAGCTCTCGGGCGAGGAGTTCGCGCGGGTGTTCGCGACCAACATGGATCTTCCGACCGTGTCGCTCCGGTACTTCAACGTCTACGGGCCGAGGCAGGATCCCAAATCGGACTACGCCGCGGTCATCCCGCGTTTCATCACCGCCCTCCTGGATGGGAAGCCTCCCCAGGTC
>JACQPZ010000049.1 GCA_016207265.1 Candidatus Latescibacterota bacterium
CAGCTCCGTCTCGACGCGGGACCTGGCCATCTTCACCCGCCAGTTCGCGACGATGATCAACGCGGGGCTCCCGCTCGTCCAGTGCCTCGACATCCTCTCGAAGCAGACGGAGAAGCCGGAGTTCCGGCACGTCATCGCGCAGGTGATGCGGGACGTCGAGGCGGGGACGACGCTCGCGGAGGCGTTGGGGAAGAAGGATCACAGCAAGGTGTTCGACGAGCTCTTTGTGAACATGGTGGAAGCCGGAGAGGCGGGCGGGATCCTGGACAACATTCTCCAGCGGCTCGCGACCTACATCGAGAAGGCCGAGGCCCTGAAGCGGAAGATCAAGGGCGCCATGGTCTATCCGGCCGTGGTTCTCACCGTCGCGGTGCTTGCGACCTCCTTCATGCTCATCTTCATCATCCCGACGTTCGCCCGGATGTTCACGGGATTCGGGGCGGAGCTTCCGCTTCCGACCAAGATCGTCATGGGGCTGAGCTCGTTCCTCCGCGCGTACTGGTGGGCGATGCTCGCCGGGATTTTCGGAGTGGTGGTCGGCCTCCAGCGCTACTACAAGACCGAGAAGGGGCACATGCAGATCGACGCCCTGCTCCTCAAGATCCCCGTCCTCGGCGACGTGCTTCGCAAGGGCGCCGTGGCGCGGTTCACGCGCACGCTGGCGACCCTGATCTCGTCCGGGGTCCCGATCCTGAACGGATTGGAGATCACGGCGCGGACGTCCGGAAACCGCGTGATCCAGGCGGCAATCATGGCGGCGCGGGCGAGCATCCGGGAGGGCGAAACCATCGCGGCGCCGCTTCGTCAGGCGACCGTGTTCCCGCCGATGGTCGTGCAGATGATCTCCGTCGGGGAGGAGACCGGGGCGCTGGACGACATGTTGACCCGGATCGCGGATTTCTACGACGACGAGGTCGACACCGCGGTCGATTCACTCACGTCGTTGATCGAGCCGATCATGATCGTGGTCATGGGAACGATCGTGGGCGGGATGGTGGTGGCGATGTATCTGCCGATGTTCAAGCTGATCAACGTGGTGGCGGGCGGGCACTAGACCGCCCGATGCCGCTTTCTCAGGGGGATTCGTTGCGCCTCCGGGATTCCGATCCGGATCCCGCGGTCCAGGCCCTGATCCTGGGCCGGGTCGCGCTGCTCGCGCTGGTGATCGCGATGGCGGTCGCGTTCTCGGGCGGGGGCCTGGGGCTGGCGCGGCAGTTTCCGTTCGGGTTCCTGCTGTTCACGGTCGGTGGATTGGCGCTCGCGTACCACCGGGTGTGGAGGAGCGGCGCCGACTCGAGAAACCTGGTCGCGACACAGTTCATCGTGGACGTGGCGACCACGTCGTATCTCGTGTTTTTCACGGGCGGGGCGGAGAGCCAGTTCGTGCCGCTCTACCTCTTGTCGCCGCTTCTGGGAGGGATCTTCCTCTCCGTGCGCGGAGGGGTATTCCTCGCGGGGCTCTCGACGCTGGCCTACGCCGGGTTCTACGTCGCGGGCCGGCAGGGCCTGATGCCGACGACGCCGTACGGGCTCACGCAGAGCCTGGGCGACGCGGCGCAGCTCCTGAGAATGCTGCTCTACGTTCCGCTGCTCTTCACCGTGGGGGTGATCGGGGGAACGCTCGGGCGGCGGCTGCGGGAAGGGCGCCGCGCGCTCGAGAAGGCGCGGGACGAGCTGAACCGGGCGCTGTTCGACACGGAGACGATCTTGGAGAACATGTCCAGCGGGCTCGTCACGGTGGACGCGGACGGGATCGTCCGGCACTGGAACCGGGCCGCGTCCGAGATCTCGGCGTGCGCGGCGGGCGCGGTGCGCGGACAGCCCTACGTCGGCGCGTTCGGACCCCGCCTCGCGGAATTCACGGAGCGGCTGCGGGAGGCGCTCGAGCAGGGGGTCGAGGGGAGCCGCGTGGAGATCATGATCGCGAAGCCGGACGGGTCGAAGCTTCCGCTGGGAATGTCGACCAGCCTCCTGCGCGATCCGGACGGGAGGCCGCGGGGGGTCATCGGGCTCTTCCAGGATCTCTCGGACGTCCGCGCGCTGGAGGAGCGGATCCGCCGCCGCGAAACGCTCGCGGCGATCGGGGAGCTTTCGGCGGGCATCGCGCACGAGATCCGGAACTGCCTGAATCCGATCAGCGGGTCGGTCGAGGTGCTTCAGCGGGAGCTGAAGGTGGCCGGAGAGAACGCGCGGCTTCTCGACCTGATCGTGCGCGAATCGGAGCGGCTCGACATGTTCATCCGGGAGCTGCTCGACTACGCGAGGGAGCGCCCGCTCAAGTGCGAGACGCTCGATCTGGAATCGCTGCTCCGGGACACGGTCGACGTGGCGCGGCGCCACCCCAGCGCGGAGGGAAGGACGCTCCGTTTCTCCGGGCAGGGAGACGACGTGTGGGTCCACGTGGACTCCGAGCAGATGAGGCAGGTCCTGATGAACCTGATCCTGAACGCGCTCGAGGCCGTCGAGGACGAGGAGGCGGGTTGGGTGGAGGTCCGGATCGCGACCGGACGCGAACGGCCGGAAGCCCAGGCGTCGTGGAGGGCGGAGCCGGCAACCGGCTCAAAGCCCAAGCCCGCGCTGGTCTGCGTCGAGATTCAAGACACCGGTATCGGGATCGCGGCTCCGGAGATCGACCTGATCTTCGAGCCGTTCTACTCCACGAAGCGCGGCGGCACGGGCCTCGGGCTCGCGATCGCCAACCGGATCGTGGAGCGCCATGGAGGTGCATTGGAAGTCGAGAGCCGTCTCGGAGCGGGAACCACGATGCGCCTGTGGGTCCCTCGCGTCACGAGCACGGCGCGAGCCGTCGCCCACGCGGCGTAACCCCTTGTCGAGCGAGGTAGATCAGGTGAGCGGCGAACGAATCCTGGTGGTGGATGATGAGGAGAGCATGGTTCAGTTCCTTTCGATCCTTCTCTCCAAGGAAGGGTATGAGGTTCACGTCGCCACCTCGGGTCGGGAAGCCCTGCAGAAGGCGGAGGAGGAGAATTTCGACGTCGTCATCACCGACATCAAGATGCCCGGGGAGATCGACGGGCTCGGCGTGCTGTCCGGGATCAAGAAGATCGACCCCAGCATCCCGGTCGTGATCCGCACGGCGTTCGCGTCGCAGAAATCCGCCATCGAGGCGCTCAATCGGGGCGCGTACCAGTACCTCGAGAAGAGCGCCAAGAACGACGAGATCCGGCTCGTCATCAAGAACGCGATCGCCATGAGACGCGTCCAGTCGGAGAACGTCTATCTCAAGCGTCAGCTCAAGCGGACCGACGACGCCAAGGAGATCATCGGGCACAGCGAGCAGATCATGAAGGTGCTGAAGCTCGTCGAGAAGGTGGCCGACTCCGATTCCACGATTCTCATTGCGGGCGAAAGCGGCACGGGGAAGGAGCTGATCGCGAAGCGGATCCACTACATGAGCAAGCGCGCCGACGGGCCGTTCGTGTCCATCAATTGCGGCGCTTTGCCCAAGGATCTGCTGGAGAGCAATCTGTTCGGGCACGTGAAGGGCTCGTTCACCGGCGCCGTCCGCGACCAGGAGGGGCTCCTCGCCGTGGCCGGGGGCGGCTCCTTCTTCCTGGACGAGGTCGGCGAGACCCTTCCGGCGACCCAGGTGAAGCTGCTGCGGGCATTGCAGGAACGAGAGATCATCCCCGTTGGCGGCACGAAGCCCCGGAAGATCGACGTGCGTCTCATCGCGGCGACGAACGCGGACTTGGAGCGGGCGGTGTCGGAGGGGCGCTTCCGGGCGGATCTTTTCTATCGGCTCAACGTCATCCAGATCCGGCTTCCTGCGCTCCGCGAGCGGAAGGAAGACATCGAGGAGATGGTCGAGCACTTCTTGAAGAAGCTCTCCGGCCAGAAGGAGATCAAGACGATCTCCAAGGAGGCGCGCGATTGCCTCATGGCCTACGACTGGCCGGGGAACGTCCGGGAGCTCGAGAACGTGATCGAGCGCGCGGTGATCCTCACGGACGACGGCGTGATTACCCCCGAAGACCTGCCGGAGCGCGTGGTGCAGGGAGGAAGCGGCCGCGGCAGCCTCGTGATCGACAATCCGGACCTCACGCTCGAGGAGCTGGAGAAGGAATACATCCTCAAGGTGCTGCATCACACCGGGGGGCAGAAGAAGCGCGCGTCGGAGATTCTCGGCATCAACCCCTCGACGCTGTACCGAAAGCTCATCTCCTACGGGCTGCTCAAAGAGAGCGCCGGGGTCGTCTCGGAGTAGCGCCGGTCGCAAATTGATCGGACCGCAATTGAATCATGCAATATGCAGAATGGACGGGTCCCGCCGTGCATCCTGCCCGAATGGCGCGTTTCCGAGGGGAAATGCGTTCCAGAATCCGCGCGGAACCGTAAGCGGCATTGCTCGATCGCCCCGCCGCCCTCGACGTGGCATGCGCGTTGCTTGATCCGTGTATCGAGAGGATCGATGGACGCGAAGAACGTCACGGATGATGGCAACGAGAGGAGGTGCGACGAGAATGCTCCACGACGCAAAGGGATTCACCCTGATCGAGCTGATGATCGTTGTCGTGATCATCGGGATCCTTGCCGCGATCGCGATTCCGAACTTCATCGCCATGCAGGACCGGGCGCGCGAATCGAGCGTGAAAGGGAACATGCACAGCTACCAGCTGGCGATCGAGGACTTCGCGGTGAAGAGCAGCGGCACGTATCCGGTAGCCGCTGACGATGCGGCGGTCAAAGCCAACATGCCGGGAGGGAACTATCCGAAGAACCCGTTCACGGGCGCGAACGACGCGTGGACGTGGGGCGCGGATCCCGCAGCGGCGGGAATCACCGGAGCCAATCCGGCCACGACGGCCGGATACATCATCAAGGGCTACGGCAAGTCGGCGCTGCTCTCGCTGACGCTGACGAACGGTTAGTCCACCAGTAGGAGGGTCTATGCTTCGCAACGAGAAAGGCTTCACCCTGATCGAGCTCATGATCGTGGTCGTCATCATCGGAATCTTGGCCGCGATCGCGATTCCGAACTTCATCGCCATGCAGGACCGCGCGCGCGAATCCAGCGTGAAGGCGAACATGCACAGCTTCCAGCTGGCGATCGAAGACTTCGCCGTGAAGAACACGGGAGTGTATCCGGTGGCGGCTGACAACGCCGCGGTTCTCGCGAACTTCCCGAGCGGTGCCTGGCCGAAGAACCCGTTCACCGGCGCGAACAGCGCCGCGACGTGGGGCGCGGACCCGGCGGCCCAGGGAGTCTTCGGTGCGAACCCGGCGACCACGACCGGCTATACGGTCAAGGGCTACGGCAAGTCGGCGCTGCTTACGCTCACGTTGACCAACGGCTAATCGCCGACCAGGTACGCGGCGGCAGGTCCTGGACCATCGGGCCTGCCGCCTTTTCATTTCCCGGCAATCCACGGGCTTCCCACGGCCGTCAGGGTGCTCGGCGGTCCGAGGCAGGCGTGGCATGCGACTTGCCATGGGTAGGCGATTTGAGAGGGCCGGGAGCCAAGCCCTCCGGCATGCCGAGTGTAGGGGGGTAAGGCGATGCGGCTCGACGCCAAGGGATACAACCTGATCGAGCTGATGGTGGTCGTGGCCGTGCTCGGGGTCCTGTTCGCGATCGCGATCCCGAATTACTACGCGTTGAAGGCGCGCTCGCAAGAGGCGCTTACGGTGGCGAACATGTACAACCTCGAAATCGCGATGATCAATTTCTCCGTCGACCACCAGGGAATCTATCCCCAGCCAGGCGACGACGCGGAAATCCTGACGATCGTGTCCGGCGGCAAGTACCCGGAGAACCCGTTCACGGACGCAGGCGAGCCCTGGATCTGGGGTGCGCCGGGAGGGCCGCCCGGCACGATCGGCTGCGCTCCGGGTCCGAGCGGCTATGCGAAAGGGTTCGAGATCTGGGGAATGGGACGCTCCGGACAGCTCCCGCTCGTGCTCCGGAACCTGTGATGGCCGAGGATCAAGGAGGGGGGTTGCCGCGCGACCGGAAGGCCCATCTTCCAGCCCCTTCGCTCACCAGCGGACTCAGAGAAGTGGAACCGCTGCCGCCCGTCCGTCTCGAGAATGTCTCGAAGGTCTACCGCGATCCCATGACGCTGAGGCCGTTCACCGCGGTGGACGGCGTTTCGCTCACGCTCGAGCGCGGCGAGATCCTCGGCCTCCTGGGGCCGAACGGGGCGGGAAAGACCTCCACGATCAAGATGATCCTCGGGCTGACGCGGCCGACCCGGGGAGTAATCCGGATCGAGGGGCGGGATCCCTGGGACTCCGACGCGCGAAAGCGCCTCGGCTACCTTCCCGAGAATCCCTGTTTCTACGACCATCTCGGCGCGGCCGAGTACCTGGATCTCGTCGGGGCCCTGTTCGGCCTGAGCCGCGTGGCGTCGCGCCGGCGCTCCGAGGCGCTTCTCGCGCGGCTCGGACTGGCCGCCCACGCCCGCAAGCCGCTTCGCAAGTTCTCCAAGGGAATGACGCAGCGCCTCGGGATCTGCCAGGCGCTTCTGAACGAGCCGAGTCTGCTCGTCCTGGACGAGCCGATGTCGGGCCTCGACCCGATCGGCCGCGCCGAGGCGAAGCAGCTCCTCCGCGAAGAGCGGGACAAAGGAACCACGATCCTCCTGAGCTCGCACGTCCTTTCCGAGACGGAGTCCCTCTGCGACCGTGTGGCGATCCTCCACCGCGGCCGCGTGCACGAGGTCGGAGGCGTCTCGGAGCTCCTCTCGTCGGGCGTACTCGAGTGGGAGATCGCCGTGGACTCCCTCTCCGACGAGCGGGCCGCGATATTGAGATCCCGGGGGCACTCGGTTCAATCGGTGGGGCGGCGGTGGGTCGTGCGGGTCGAGCGGGAATCGGAGGTTCAGGAGGTGCTCCGGGATCTCGTCCAGGAGCGCGCGACGATCCGATCGGTGGAGCCGAGGCGGGAGAGCCTCGAGGACTACTTTGTCCGCGCGCTCGGCGCGGACGGGAGACCGGCGTCGTGACCCGCGTTCTCGCCATCGCCCGGAACACGCTTCGCGAGGTGGCGCGCGAGCGGGTCGTGCTCGTGCTTGCGATGTTCGGCTTGGCGCTCGTCGTGGGGGCGCAGGCGCTCTCGCCGCTCGCCCTGGGCGAGGGACGCAAGGTCGTCATCGACTTCGGGCTCGCGGGGGCCTCGCTCCTCGCGACGACGCTCGCGGTGTTCCTGGGGTCCACGCTCCTCCACAAGGAGCTCGAGCGGCGGACCGTCTATTCGATCCTCGCGAAGCCGATCCGCCGCGAGGAATTCTTGATCGGCAAGTTCCTCGGGCTCTGGTTCACGACCTCGATGCTGCTCGCCGGCATGGCCGTGATCCTCCTCGCCGTTGTGACCCTCGCGTACCGGGACACGCCCTGGCAGATCCTCGGAGCGGTCGGTCTCACGCTGATGGAGCTGGGGATCGTGACGGCCGTCGTGATCCTCTTCTCCTCGTTCACGACCCCCGCGCTCACGGCCTTCTTCGCCGTTGCGGCGACCGTCGCCGGACATTTCGCGGAGGATCTCCGGTACTTCGCGTCCCAAGGAGCCTCCCCGGCGGTGCAGGCTCTGACCCAGGGAGCCTACTGGATCCTTCCGCACCTGGACGTCTTCAATGCACGCGGCCTCGTCGTGCACGGCCTCTCCGTGGGGCCCGACCGCCTCGCGTTCGGCTTCGCGTACGGTCTCCTCTACGCGATCGGGATCATGGTGCTCGCGGGAGTGATCTTCCGGCGCCGGGAGTTTCGGTGACGGCGAGGATCGATCGCGCCGTCGTCGCCGGCGTCGCGTGCGCCGGGCTCCTCGTCGCGCTCGCGGGATTGATCGAGCGGGCAGCCGGATCCCGATTCGAGCGGGCACGCGAGGAGGAGCTTCTCTATTACCCCTCGGGGTTCATGGTGCGGCAGGCCGCGCTCGGCTACGAGACGGCCGCCGCCGACATCGCCTGGCTGCGCGGGGTCCAGTACTACGGGGAGCACCGGCTCACCGACCAGAAGTTCGACATGATCGGCCACGTCATGCGGATCGTCGCCGATCTCGATCCTCAGTTCGTGGAGCCGTACGTGTTCGGCGCATTCGTGCTCGCGCAGGAGCTCAAGCAGCCGGAGCGCGGGCTCGAGCTTCTCGAGCGAGGCATGCGGGCCAATCCGGCGAATTGGAGGCTCGCGTTCGAGACCGGCTTCCTCCACTACGTCTGCCGGCATGACTTCGCCGCCGCGGGGCGCTACTTCACGTGGGCGAGCCGGATGCCCGGGCACCCGGACTACGCCGAGCGGTTCGCGGCGTTCGCGAACGAGCGGGCGGGGAACACCGGGATGGCGGTCCTCCTCTGGAAGCAGGTGCTCGCGACCGGGAACCGCTACATGCAGGACGTCGCGCGGCGCGAGCTTGAGCGACTGGAGGCGATCTGATGGAGACGAGGGTCCTGGCGCAGGGGTTGGCGTTCCTTCTGGGCCTCATGCTGGGGAGCTTTCTCAACGTCGTCATCGCGCGCCTCCCGCGGGGCGAATCGATCGTCAGGCCTCCCTCGCGCTGTCCCCGCTGCAAGGAGCGGATTCGCCCCTGGGACAACGTGCCCGTGCTCTCCTACGTTCTCTTGCGGGGCCGCTGCCGGCATTGCCGGAAGGCCATCTCGTGGCGGTACCCGATCGTCGAGCTCTCGGCAGGGCTTCTGCTCTGGATCCTGGTCGGGCGCGTAGCGGATCCGTGGGTGTTGCTGCCGCAGGGGGCGTTTCTGCTCGCGCTCCTCGCGGTCGCGTGGATCGATCTCGATACCCGGACGATTCCGGACGCCGTGACGATTCCGGGCGTCGGCGTGGGACTGGCGGCCAGCCTGTTCGCGCCGCCGGGATTGGCGGGGGCGTTGCTCGGCGCGCTCTCCGGCGGCGTGAGCCTGTGGCTCGTGGGCGCGCTCTACG
>JACQPZ010000048.1 GCA_016207265.1 Candidatus Latescibacterota bacterium
CTCCACGACGGCGTGATCGCGCTCGGGAAAGCGGGAGCGAGGCTCCTCGTGACACGCGACGGGGGGGGCGCTCTCGAGGTCTCCCGGGAGGGCGAGTCCAGGCCGGTGTGGTCCGGATCCTCGAGCGACACCCTCGCGCTCGACCCAGGCGACGGCGGCTACTCGGGCTGGAACGGGAACTGGTACCGCGGGGGCTTTCGCCTCCACGCGTCGAGCCCCGAGGGGCTGACCCTGGTGAACGAGGTCGATCTGGAGGGGTACCTCCGGAGCGTCCTCCCGAACGAGATCGGAACGCCGCCCGAGTCGGACTTCGAGGCGGTCAAGGCGCAGGCCGTCGCGGCCCGCTCCTACACGCTGGCGTATCTTGGCCGGAGGGCCGAGCTGGGGTTCGATCTCTACGCGTCGGTCGAGGATCAGGTCTACGCGGGGAAGACGCTCGAGAACGCCCAGAGCGACCGCGCGCTCGCGGCGACGCGCGGGGAGGTGCTCGTGAGCGAGGGCCAGCCGATCCGCGCGCTCTACTCCTCGGCATGCGGCGGGCGGACAGCCAACGTCGAGGATGTTTGGCCGTGGAACTGGACCCCCTATCTCCGGAGCGTCCGCGACGCGGCGGGGATGGACGCGCGGCCCTATTGCTCGCTCTCCGCGAGCTTCCGCTGGAGGGAGGAGTGGGACGCGCCGGGATTCCTCGCGATGCTCAGGCAGTATGGGCCGCCGGGGGACGCTGCGTCCGGCGCGCTCCGAGGGGAAGTCCTCGACGTGCGTATCGAGCGCCGCTCGCGCTGCGGGCGGATCCAGGACCTCGCGGTGAGCACGACGGCCGGGGAGATCATGCTCCACGGCGACCGTGTCCGCTGGGCGCTCCGCCGCCCGGGATCGGGCGCGATCCTACGGAGCAGCTTCTTCAAGATCGGCGTGCTGCGCGACGGGGATGGGCGCGCGACGAAAGTGGTCGCGAGCGGCGCCGGTAACGGCCACGGGATCGGTCTCTGCCAGTGGGGCGCCATGGGCATGGCCCGCGCGGGATCGAGCTACCGCGAGATCCTGGGTCACTACTACAAAACCACGCGCATCGTGCGGATCTGAGGCGGATGGGAGGCTGGCTGAGGAGGCGCGTCACCGGCTGATGCTCTCGCTCCGCCTCTGGGCAGCGCTCGTTCCCCCGAGGATCGCGATGGCGACTGCCACAGTGACGGCCGCGAGCGAGCGGCGCGATCGGCTATCCGCGCAACCTTTCGATCCGTTCGACCGCCTGCTCGGGGCCGATGTGGAAATCGTTGTAGCGCACGACGCCTTCGCCATCGAGGAGCACGACCCACGGAGTCCCACCCGTCCGATAGCGTCGCATGAAGCCGGAAGGTGCCCGGCGCGTGCCGCTATGCCCCACGGGGATCGTCAGCCCGTAGCGCTTCGCCGTCTTCCGAGCCCCCCCTCCATGTCGTTCACATGGAAGCCCTCGAAGGCGGTCTGGATCGCCACGAAGGCCACGTCATCCGCCCCCTCGTACTGCGCCATGACCTTCTGCAGCGTCGGGAAGCCGATGGTATGACAACCGGGGCACCAAGCCTGAAAGGCAAGAATGTAGACGACCTTGCCCCGGAAGTCGGAGACATCGAGGGTCCGCTGGCCCTCGGGCAGCTGAATCCAGTCGGCGACACCCCACGATGGTGCCTGAAGGTCGAGGATGCCCCTGGTTTGCTCCTGTGCGGGTGCGTACCCCGCGAGAAGCAGACCCATCGCAAGAATGACGATGCGCCTCATGTCGTTTCTCCTTGCTCGGACGGACGCGGGCTCGGCACTGCATCTCGAAGCTGCACTCGTTGTGTGCGCGCCCCGCCCATCAACGCGCTCCCGCCGGTGGCGGCCCCTGATGCCAGTGACCGTGATTCGGATCCCAGTGTTGGTTGTTCACGGCGTCGTAGGTCCACGGTGCGGGTGTCGTACCCGGCAGCGATTGTGGTGCCGCAGACGGTGACGATCCGGGCGACTGGAAATTCCGCGCGGAAGAGGGCGGCGGAGGACCATTATGCCAGTGCCCGTGCGTGGGATCGTAATGACGATTTGCAACCGAGTCGTATTCCCACGGCCTCGGTCCTGCTCCGTCCGTTGTGCTCAGCGGCGCCACCGGCCGCGAAACCGCTGCGCCGCGATCCCCCGTCCGAGATAGGGCGATGATGGCGATCACGACGGCACCCATCGCCAGCAAGAGCCAAACGGGAATCCCCGCCGATTTGTGCGTGATCGATAACCCCCTACCGGCGCAGCAGTTCTTATACTTGC
Organism: Candidatus Latescibacterota bacterium; assembly: GCA_016207265.1. GTDB lineage: Bacteria > Eisenbacteria > RBG-16-71-46 > SZUA-252 > SZUA-252 > WS-7. Next base: position 2,281 of record JACQPZ010000048.1, read on the forward strand.
GGCCGCTTCCGCATGGACAAGGCTCGTTCCGTCCGACGTCTCGCTTCATCCCTCTTCTGCCGGCCGTCCAGCCGATGCGGTCGGGTCTTGCTTTCAGGAACGATCATCGCTCGTTGGTTCCTCGCGGGGCCGCTCTCAACCTCCGGGGGATGAGAATGCCGCACCAGCCTTCGGGCGCGCGTCCAGAGGCGATACCTCTCGGACCTGCTTCGCGAACACGCCGGGATCCGTGGTCGGGAGCTTGCAGACGCCGCCTTCGCAAACGTAAGCCGTCGCCTTCCCCTCCCGCGCCACCTTCTCTTGTAACAGCGGCACGAGCTTGGCCTGTGAATCGAGATCCTCGCCCTGTGCGGCGATCGCGAGGATCCGATTGGGGAGGTAGGTCGCCCTCAGGCGCGCGAGGAACGGTTCTGCCTCCGCGCGGGATCTCGTCGTGACAATGATGACCTCCTTCGGCGTGTCCAGGTAGAAGTCCAAGGCAAGGAGCAGCTCGGAGAGCGCGGTCGGCACCTCGGCGAGCCGCGTCTTGAGCGACCGGAACGTCCGCTCGGCGCGGACTCTGTAGCGATCCTGGGTCGTGAATTCGGCCAATCGCAGCAGATTGAGAGCCTGAACCGAATTGCCCGACGGTTCCGCGCCGTCGTACGTCGGCTTCTCTCGCGCCAAGAGTTCTTCGTGGTCATCCGCGATCAGGAAGAAGCCGCCCGAGATCCTGTCCTCGAAGTGCCTCTCCAGCGTGGCATCGAGAGCGATCGCCTCACGGAGCCACCGGGACCGACCCGTTGCCTCATGGAGATCGAGCAAGGCCGCGATCAGGAAGGCGTAGTCGTCGAGGTACGCATCGAATCGGGCCTTCCCGTCCTTGTAGCTCCGCCTGAGGCGGCCATTCTCCAGCATGCGAGTCGAGACGAACTCCGCTGCTCGTTCGGCCCGGCGGGCGTAGGCCGCGTCGCCCAGGACCAATGCGCTCCGGGCGAAGGCGGAGATCATGAGGCCGTTCCACGACGTGAGGATCTTCTCGTCCCGAAGGGGCGGGGGACGCTTGGCTCGCGCGTGGTAGAGAACGGGTCGCGACTCCTCGATGGCGGACGCGACCGTCTCGACCGGCGCTTTCAGCTCCTTCGCGACCTCCTCGAGACTCCTGGGCGTGTGGAGGATGCTCCGCCCCTCGAAGTTCCCGGACGGCGTGACGGCGTAGTAGGCGGCTACGATTCGAGACCGCTCCGCTCCGAGCACCGCGGCCAGCTCCGACGGCGTCCACGTGAAGAACCAGCCCTCCTCGCGGCGACCGGTCGGGGTTGGACTGTCCGCGTCCGTCGCGGAGTAGAACCCGCCGTGCGGGGCGCCCATGTCCCGGTCCGCGTATCGTAGGGTCTCCCGGACCACGCGCTCGAATTCCTTTCGGCGCGTCACCTGGAACCCGTCCAGATACGCCAGCGCGAGAAGTGCGTTGTCGTAGAGCATCTTTTCGAAATGCGGGACGAGCCAACGTACGTCGGTGGAATAGCGGTGGAACCCCCCTCCGACCTGGTCGTACATCCCGCCCGCGGCCATCCGTTCCAGGGTCACCGTCGCCATTCGCAGCGCTTGCGGATCGCCCGTGCGACGGTGGTATTGAAGGAGGAATCGGATGGGAAGGCTGCTCGGGAACTTGGGACTTCCCTTGGGCCCACCGTTGATCTCGTCGAATCTCTCCCGGTATTGCTCAAACGAGGTCTTCAGAGCCTCGGCGCCCGGGGTATCCGCCGACGTGCGGGCCTCGCTGAGCTGTTTCTGGATCGCCTCCGAGAGCTGATTCGAGTTCTGCGCCACCTGGCTCCCTTTGGTCGCATAGATCTCCTTCAGCCTCCGCACGACGGTGAGAAATCCCACCGACGCGCCACGATCGCCGTCCCGTGCGGGGAAGTAGGTGCCGCCGTAGAAGGGCTTGCGGTCCGGCGTCAGCCACACGCTCATCGGCCAGCCTCCCCTGCCGGCGATCAGCTGGACGGCGGTCATGTAGATTCCATCGATGTCGGGTCGCTCCTCGCGATCGACCTTGATCGCGATGTAGTTCTCGTTCATGTAGCGGGCGATCTCCTCGTCCTCGAACGATTCCTCCTCCATGACATGGCACCAATGGCAAGTCGAGTATCCCACCGAGAGGAAGACCGGCCGTCCGAGTCGCCTTGCGTCTTCGAAGGCCTCATCGCCCCACGGGTACCAGTTGACCGGATTGTGCGCGTGCTGGAGGAGGTAGGGGCTGGACTCCAGAAACAGCCGATTCGTATATCGAGGCGATCCATCGGGGAGAAGGTGACGCGTCCGCGGCATGTAATTTGCGGTCCGAGACGACCACGCGGTCTCGAGGGCTGAGGCGAGCTTCGCCTCGGCGGGAGGGGCGCCGGGAAGAGGGCCTCCAAAGCCGGACCGTGCTTCACCTTCCCCTGCAGAGCGTGTACCGCACGAGAGGACTGCGAGTGCCAGGAGCGCCACCGCGGGCCAGGCTGCGTTCACCTTACTTTCCGCCCTCCTTCGCCTGGGGGAGGGGCTTGCCGTCGACCTTATGAAGGACGATCTCCTCCACTCGTGCCTCGGTGTCTCCGAGCGATACGAAGATATCGACGTCGTAGACCTTGCCCGCCTTGTCCTTGAAATCCACGCAGACTCCGTATCCCTTGGGACTCGCGCTCACGCCCTCGTGCACGTGATCGAAGAGCAAACGAAGTGTCTTGTCGCTCCGGGGGTCGGTGAGGAAGAAGTACTTCTTGAGCTTGATGTCGGCGGCTACGTACCGCTCGATCTCGCCCCGCACGCGTGCCTTCGCCGTATCGTCGACGCCGCTGTCGCTCTCGGCTCCAATGAGGGAGCCGGCACTCAGGAGTGACATCAATACGACTGCCGGGAGAAGCCTTTTCATCGAGATCTCCTTTCAGATCGTGAAGCGGCTGGGGCTAGCCGGAATTCCTACTCCGACACGCCTTGGCCATGTCCAAGAGAGACAACCTGCTCGATCCAACGAAAGCGTGAATCAGCCCAGCCTCCTTCCAGCTCACCACCTGATAGCCATGGATCGCGGAACACGCGAATCGAGCGTCTCCGGTGCAGCGGTCGCGTGGCAACGCCAGATCCTCGCCGGGGAAAGCAAAGTAGCTGGCCGAGCCCTCGCGAGATTCGTAGAAGGCGAGAGCTGCCCGCCGGCCGAGAAGGAAGCAGCGCCTTGCCCCGGTCAGGCGGGCGCTTGCGAGCGAGGGGATCATCACCGGAAAGTCGACGTAGCTCTGCAGGTGGGCGGTGTATTCCTCGATGGTGCTCCGACCTTGGCGATCCGGATGGTCCAAGTAGCGGATATGATCTTCGACGAGCGCAACGGAGATTGGATCGGTCGCCGGCGCCGATGCGCGCTGCAAATAGAAGACAGCCGCCAACGCCAGCAATACCATTGCGGCCATTGCCGCCGCAGCCATCTTCCAGGGCCGAGCCGCCCGCGCGGCGCCCATGGTTCGGAGCAGTCTCACGCGTCCCTGGGCGGACAGGCCCTCAAAATCCTCGCGGCTCATCGGGATCTTGGCACGATCGAAGAGACTCCGGCATGCTGGGCACGCATCGAGGTGCAGGGCGAGGTCGTCCGGGACAGGCATCTCAGCGAGTTCCCCAATGCGCCTCAGCGTCAGCTCGAACTTCCGGCAGTCACTCACGGCTGGATCCAGCCTCTCTCGCTCGCGAGGCGGTGCAGTGAGGCCCTCAGTGCGGCCCTACCCCTCGCCACGCGCGACGCGACCGTGCCGGGTGAAACTCCGATGGCCTCGGCCGCCTCTGCGTATCCGTATTCCTCGACGTCGACCATGAACACCGCGACTGCTTGATCCACGGGGAGGCGGTCGAGAGCGGCGGTGATCTCCCGTGAGGCATCCCGAGCGAGGAAAATCGATCTCAGGTCTACCGATATCGGAGGCGCAGTCGCCTCCCGATATCCCCCGTGAGCGCGCTCCTCATCGATCGGTTCTTCCACGATGTTCCTGCGATGTCTGTCCAGAAACGTGCGGTACAGAATCCGTCCCATCCAGGGACGGAACGAGGCCTGTGTCTGCAGCTTCCCGAAGTTTCGGAAGCCCTTGAGAAGCGAATCTTGCAGTAGATCCTGAGCCCGGTCCGAATCGCGCTCCAGCCGGCATGCAAGGCGATAGAGATCATCCATCAAGGGGACAAGCAGCTCCTCGAACTGCTTGTTGGTATTCTCTGGAGCCAAACGTTCTCGCTCTCCACCCCACGGTCCCCTGCCACCGGGCCCGGTTCACCATGGCCTTGCTTCGTCCACAGACCAAGAGACGCTTCGAGCCATCTGTTTTCTTCCTGGATAATGACACGCACGGCCAGCCGATCGGAGGCCCAACGATTCAGTTCTCTCGCTGGACGTGGCACCAATGCCGTTGACCCGACGGCAACCCTGCCCTTAGACTCTGCGTTCTGCACACGACAAATCGCGGTGGGGTCGTAGTTCAGCTGGTTAGAACGCCTGCCTGTCACGCAGGAGGTCGCGGGTTCGAGTCCCGTCGGCCCCGCCATCTACCGCGCGATGCCGCAGCGTCTTAGCCCGGGCTCGCCGTCCCCGGCCCTCCCATGGATCCCAACTGGATTCCCCACCCTCCGGGACCTCCGTCCCGCCCGGCCGAAACGCCTCTTTTTCCGTTGACGGGGCCTGGGTCGATCCTTAATTTCCCGCTCGCGGTTTTTCCAGGGCTGCCGGTAGCGCGTCGCCGGTTAAGCCCAGTCCAACCAGCTTGCGAGGAGTCCGAGATGAAGCGCAAACGCTCCGATCTTGAGGGCGAGTTCCAGGAACGAGGCCATCATCGTTCGCAGGAATGGGCGGAAGAGGATCCGTTCGGCCGCATGTACGATGATGAAGAAGAAGAGGAGGACGGGTTCGAGGATCAGGAGGAAGAGGACGAGGAATACGAAGACGACGATGACGAGGAAGACTACGACGACGAAGAGGAAGAGGACGAAGACGAAGAAGACGACTGACCGCGACGCAAACTGATCCGACGCTGCGGCGCGCGGCGCGCGCGCTCACGCCGGTCCCTCCCTCCGCAGAGGACCCACTCGTGCCCCGACCGCATCGCGTTCGCCTTCACGCTCCGGCGCCGCTCCACTTTCTCGGGCTGAGCCCGGCGGGGTCCCGGCTGGACAAGGCGCGAGTCGCCATCATTCCCGCCCCGTTCGATCAAACGACGAGCTACCTACCCGGAACCCGCTTCGGACCGCGGGCCATCCTCGAAGCATCCCGCCAGGTCGAGTTCTACGACGAGGAGCTGGATACCGAATGCCACTCGATCGGCATCACGACGCTCGCCGAGGTCGAGACCGATCCCGCCGATCTCGGCGGGAGCCTGGACCGGCTGGAAGCGGTCGCGGCGAAGCTCGTCGAAGCCGGGATCGTGCCCTTCACGCTCGGCGGGGAGCACTCGCTGACGCTCGCGCCGGTCCGCGCGCTCAAGTCGCGCTATCCGGGGCTTTCGGTCCTGCAGCTCGACGCGCATCTCGACCTGCGCAACGAGTACCAGAGGACGCCGCTCAGCCACGCGAGCGTCATGCGCCGCATCCGCGATCTGGGCGTGCCGACGGTCGCGGTCGGGATCCGGAGCGTCTCGCGCGAGGAAGCGGATTACGTGCATGAGCAGAAGGCGCCCGTCTTCCTGGCGCGCGAAATACGGGAGAAGGGGCTCCCCCTGGACGAGATTCTCCGACACCTCCAGACCCCGGTCTATGTGACGGTGGACCTCGACGCGTTCGACCCGGCGTACGTGCCCGGCGTGGGAACGCCGGAGCCGGGCGGGCTCACATGGGACGAGGGGCTCATGCTCCTCCGCGCCGTGTGCGAGCGGCGGCAGGTCGTCGGATGCGACATCGTGGAGCTGTGTCCCATACCGGGACAACCCGCGTCCGATTTCTTCGCGGCGAAGCTGGCGAACAAGATGATCGGCTACCTCGGCCTCTCGCCATCCCGCCCCGTGCCGACCGCTCCCAAACGCCCCGAGAGCCGCCCCGCGCCGAAACCCAAGGGCAAGCGCCGTGTCGCCGGTCGCTGAGGTCAAGATGGCGGTCATCCGCCTCGCCAAGAATCAAGATCGGAGACTCCGTTCCGGGCACCCGTGGGTGTTCAGCAACGAGATCGCCTCGGTCGGCGGAAGCCCCGAGCCGGGCGCGGAAGTGCTCGTCGAGGATCAGCGCGGCGTCCCCGTAGGCGTCGGCCTGTACAACCCGCATTCCCTGATCGCGGTCCGGCTCTACGCGCGGCACGCCCGGCCCATCGACTCCGACCTGGTCCGCGACCGGATCGAGGTGGCGATGGCGCTGCGCCGCCGGATCATGCCGGTCGAGACGACGTACCGCTTGGTCCACGGCGAGGGGGATCACCTCCCGGGCCTGGTCGTGGACCGCTACGGGGACTGCCTCGGCGTCCAGAGCTTGACCCTCGGCATCGAGCAGCGGATCGAATGGATCCTGGATCTGCTGCAAGAGACCCTGAAGCCGCGAGGCATCATCTGCCGGAGGGACTCCCAAGCGCGCGCCCACGAGGGGCTTCCACTCCTCGAGCCGATCGAGCGGGGCGAGGTGCCGGAGCGGGTCGATGTCCCCTACGAGGGGGTCATGCTCACGTGCGATCTCAGGTCGGGGCAGAAGACGGGGGAGTTCCTGGATCAGCGGGAGAATCGGAAGCGGGTCGCGCGCGAGGCGGCGGGCTGCCACGTCCTCGATCTCTATTGCTACACGGGGCTCTTTTCGATCCATTGCGCCATGGCGGGCGCTGCGACCGTTCTCGGGATCGATCGATCGGACGCCGCCGTCGAGCTCGCCCGGCGGAACGCCGAGCGGATCGTGCCGGACCGCCACGTTGAGTTCCGGGTCTCGGAGGTGGAAGAGACGCTCGAGAGCTTTGACCGCGAAGGAGCCCGCTTCGACATGATCGTCCTCGACCCTCCGGCGCTCGTGAAGAGCAGGAAGTCGCTCGCCGAGGGAGCGCGGAAGTACGTCGCCCTCAACTCGGCCGCGCTGCGCCTCCTGAAGCCAGGGGGAACTCTCGCGACCGCGAGCTGCTCGCACCACGTGGACGCGGACGGGTTTCTGGAAATCCTGCGCGCCGCCGCGAAGCACGCGCGGTCGGAGCTTCGGCTCGTGGAGGTGATGGGGCAGAGCCGTGATCACCCCGTGCTCCTCGCCGCCCGCGAGACTTCCTACCTCACGATGGCGATCGCCGAGAGGATCCGATGAGCGAAGCGGGAAGCGAAATGGGCGACCAAGGTCAGGAAGGCGGGAAACCCGAAGGCTCGTTCAGCAGGCGGGACCTCTTCCTCGGGCTCGTGCAGTCGTTTCAGTCCGCGGCCATGCAGCAGATGGGGAAGATCATGAACCCGTTCACCCAGAAGATCGAGCGGGACCTGTCGCAAGCGAAGCTTTCGATCGAGATGCTCGAGATGCTGAAGGAGCGGACGGCGGGGAATCTCACGCGCGAGGAGGCCCGCATGCTGGATCACGTGTTGACGGAGCTTCGGCTGAACTACGTCGCCGAGATGGAGCGGCCGCCCGAGGGCTCCTAGCCCTCCTCCCGCTTCACCGCCTCCCACAGCCGATCCAGCTCGGGTAGCCCGACTTCCCGAGTCGATTTCCCCTGCGAGCGTAGCCGCTCGACCACCCGGTCGAGCCGGCGCCGGAACTTGCGCGTGGCCGTGAGCAGGTGGGCCTCGGGATCCGTCTTGAGGAATCGCGCCAGGTTCACCACCGCGAAGAGGAGGTCTCCGATCTCCTCGGCGATCCGCTCGCGGTCTCCCGCGCGGATCGCGCCCTCCGTTTCGAGCGTTTCCTCCTTGAGCTTCGCCAGGACGCCCTCGACGCTCTCCCAATCGAAGCCCACCGAAGCGGCCTTCTCCTGAACGCGGTAGGCCTGAAGGAGCGCGGGCAGCCGCTCTGGACTTTTCCCGAGCAGGGACTCGTGCCCCGTCTCCCGCCTCTTTCCCTCCTCCCACTGGCGCAGGACTCCCTGCGCATCGAGATCCCGAGGCTCTCCAAAGACGTGCGGATGGCGCGCGATCATCTTCGCGATCAGGCCCCGGATCAGGGCCGCCGGCGCTCCGCCCGATTCCCGGTCCACCGTGACCGCGAGGAATACGACGAGGAAGAAGAGGTCGCCCAGCTCTTCGCGGACCGACGCTTCGTCCCCCCGCGCGATCGCCTCGCCGATCTCGTGGGCCTCCTCGACGAGATAGGGCGACAGGGACTTCGAGCTTTGCTCGCGGTCCCACGGGCAGCCTTCGGGACCCGAAAGATGACGCACCAGGTCCAGGAGGTCCGCGGCCGCGGCGGCGAACTCGGATCGGTCCTCGGCCGGAGGGGAACTCGCGCGTTCGGGAGGCATCACCGCAGTGTAGAGGCATGGGCCGGCGCTGTCCACGAGGGCGCGCTTGCGTCCTCACACTACGTGTGGTAGTCGTGGAGAAGCCGGATTACCGGCGCACCTATGCAATTTCCCACCTGGGCCGAAGTGGATCTGGATCGGTTCGGTCGGAACCTCGCCGCGATTCGCGCCGCGATCGGCCCCGACTGCAAGATCCTGCTCGTCGTGAAGGCGGACGCCTACGGACACGGCGCCGTCGAGATCTCCCGCGAAGCCGTGGACGCGGGCGTGTCGATGCTCGGCGTCGCCACGCTCCACGAGGGGATCGAGCTGCGGGCGGCCGGGATCGGCGCTGCGATCGTGATCCTGAGCCCGTCGCTTCTCTCCGAGGTGGACGAAATCATCGAGCACCGGCTCACGCCCTGCGTCTCGAGCCTCGAGTTCGCCGGGGCGCTCTCGCGCCGTTGCGTCGCGCACGAGGTCATCTCGCGGGTCCACGTCGAGGTAGACACCGGCATGGGCCGGACCGGCGTCTCGGACGGCGACGCGGTGGAGTTCCTGGAGCGGCTCACCGCAATGCCGAATCTCACGCTCGAAGGGGTCTTCACGCATTTCCCCGACGCCGATTCGGGGAACACCTATTTCGCGGAAGGCCAGCTTCGGCGATTCCATGAGATTCTGGATTCGATGGCCCGCCGGAAGATCGCGGTCTCCATCCGGCACGCGGCGAACAGCGCCGGCATCCTGAGCCTTCCGCAATCGAGGCTGGACATGGTGCGTCCCGGAATCCTGGCCTACGGGCACTATCCCAGCGCCCGCGTCCCTCGGGCGATCCCGGCCGAAGGCGTCATGTCCTTCAAGTCGCGGGTGGTCCAGCTCCGCGCGGTCCCCGCGGGGCGCTTCATCAGCTACGGGCGCACGTATCAGACGAGCCGCCCCACGCGTGTGGGCGTGCTCCCGGTCGGGTACGGCCACGGACTCCCGTGGCTTCTCTCGAATCGGGGCGAGGTGCTCATCCGGGGCCGCAGGGCGCCGATCATCGGACGAGTGACGATGGACCTCACGATGGTGGACGCGACCGAGATCCCCGACGTAGCCTTGGGCGACGAGGCCGTCCTCTTCGGGGAACAGCAAGGATCTCGGATCAGCGTCGAGGAGGTCGCCGAGCGCGCGGAGACGATCCCGTACGATATTCTCTGCAGCATGGGGAAGCGCGTGGTGCGGGTTTTCCTGCGCGCGGGCGCGCCCGTCAAGGTGCTCACCCTGGTGGGCGAGCGGCACGAATCGGAATCGGCGGAGACAACGGGTGCGCGGCGCGCGCGCAAGGTGCACTATCGAAGCACGCGAATTCCATCGACCGGGTAAGAGGACCCTATGAACGATCGGGACTACCAGGTGGGCGACCGGGTCCAGCACCCCGAGTTCGGAGAGGGGATGGTGCTGGAGACGAGGGGACGCGGAGAGGACGCGTCGGTCGTGGTTTCCTTCAGCGACAAATCGCAGCGGAGGCTCAAGGTGCGGTTCGCGAGGCTGACGCTCCTCGCGCCTCCCGGGGCCAAGGAGGGGAGCAAGTAGCGTGGCCCGCCGCGGTCCGGCGGAGCTTCTCGCGGCCGCACGGGCGCTCCTGCCGCGGGCTTCGGCCCCGTATTCGCGTTTCCGGGTCGCGGCGATCCTCGAGGACGCGGGCTCAGGGAGCCATCCGGGCGTGAACGTGGAGAGCGCGAGCTTCGGGCTCTCGATCTGCGCGGAGCGGGCCGCGCTCTTCGGCGCTCTGGCGAGCGGCGCGAGCCAATTCGAGAGACTCGCCGTCGTTTCGGACGGGCTCCATCCGGTGCTTCCGTGCGGCGCGTGCCGGCAGGTGCTCTTCGAGCACGCCCCCGACCTCGCGTTGATTCTCGAGCGAGCGGACGGAACCCCCGAGGAAGTGCCGCTCCGCGATCTGATGCCCCGGCCCTTCACCGACTTCAAGCCCAAGCCCTGACCCGCCTCGCTCCGCTCATCGACGCGACGCTGCTCACCCCTTGGGCCGATCCGCGCGGGATACGATTCCTCTGCGAGGAGGCGTGCGCGCTCGAGGTCGCGGCCGTCTGCGTGCTCCCGTTCCACGTCCCGCTCGCGGCGTCGATCCTCGCAGGCGGCCGCGTGCGGGTCGCGGCGGCGGTGTCGTTCCCCGGCGGCGGGGCTCCTCCGGAAGCGAAGGCGCTCGAGGCGCGGCTCTGCATGGAGCAGGGAGCCCACGAGCTTGACCTCGTGCTCAACCTCGGGGCGATCCGGGCGGGCGCCTGGGACGTCGTGGCGACAGAAATCGCCTCGGTTCGCGCCGCGGCGCCGGCATGCACGAGCAAGTGGATCGTGGAAACCGGCGCTCTGACCGACGGCGAAATCCGGAAAGCGGTGTCGCTCGTCGCGGACGGCGGAGGGGACTACGTGAAGACCTCGACGGGTTACGGGCCGCTCGGCGCGACGGTCGAATCGGTGCGCCTTCTCCGCGCGCTCGCGGGCACCATGGGGGTGAAGGCGTCGGGCGGGATCCGCACGCGCGAGTGGGCGTTGAGGCTCGTCGAGGCCGGAGCCGACCGGATCGGCACGAGCGCGCCGCGCGCGGTCCTCGCAGGGGAGGCCGCGCCCCCCAGGCCCCGCGCGATCCTCGCTGGCGAGACCACGCCCCGCGCGGGCGGAGCGGGCTCCGGAGCGCCGGTTCGCCCGTGAAGCAGGTCATCCGCGACAAGCGGGACGGCCGAGCCCTCACCCGCGAGTCGATCGCCGCGTGGATCCGCGGCGTGACCGACGGCACGGTCCCCGATTATCAATCGGCGGCCCTCCTCATGGCGATCACCCTCCGGGGCATGGACCGCGAGGAAACGGTCGCGCTCACCGACGCCATGCTCCACTCGGGCCGCGTGCTGGACTGGAAGGGCCTCGGACCTCCTACGGTGGACAAGCACTCGACGGGCGGAGTCGGGGACAAGGTCTCGATCGCGCTCGCGCCGTGGGTCGCCGCGTGCGGCGCCGCCGTGCCGATGATCGCCGGACGCGGGCTCGGCCACACGGGCGGAACCGTGGACAAGCTGGAGGCGATCGCGGGTTTCCGCGCGGAGCTTTCGGCCAAGGAGTTCGCCTCTCAGGTGAAGCGGATCGGGGTCGCCATCGCCGGACAGAGCGCCGACCTCGCTCCCTCGGATCGAACGCTTTACGCGCTTCGGGACATGACCGCGACGATCGAGTCGCGGCCCCTCGTTACGGCCAGCATCCTGAGCAAGAAGCTCGCGGCGGGTGCCGCGGGCATCGTCTTCGACGTCAAGTGCGGCCGTGGCGCGTTCATGGAGACACGGGCGGAGGCGGCCTCGCTGGCGCGCGATCTCGTGTATGTCGCCGAGGCATTCGGCCGGAGGGCCCGCGCGTTGGTCACGGCGATGAACGAGCCCACGGGGCTCGCGATCGGGAACGCGAGCGAGACCGCGGAGGCCTTATCGGTGCTCCGCGGGGAGGGCCCGCCCGATCTGACGAGCCTCACGCGGCTTCTCGGCTCCGCCATGCTCGTCCTGGCCGGAGTCGCTGGGGAGCGGCACGAGGGGGACGCAAGGCTCGAGCGGGCGCTGGGCTCCGGCGAGGCCGTGCGCCGCGCCGAGGCGATGATTCAGGCGCAGGGGGGCGATCCCCGCGTCGTCGCCACGCCGGCCCTTCTCCCCCGCGCGTCCATCGAGACGAAGGTGAGCGTGGATCGCGCGGGCTACGTCTCCGCGATCGACTCGCGGTCGCTCGGGCTGCTGCTCGTCGCCATGGGAGGTGGCCGGGAGCGGCGGGAGGATTCCGTGGACCACGCCGTGGGAATCCGGCTGCTTCGAAAGGTGGGCGCGAGGGTCGAGGCGGGAGGGACCGTGGCGTTGATCGAGGCGCGCCGTGACGCTCCGGACTGGGCCGAAGCCGCGAGGCGGGCGTTCACGATCGCGGATCATCCGCCTCCGGAAGAGCCGATCCTCATCGAGGATCTGGGCAGCTAGAGCCGGAGCCGCTCCTCCGGCGGCGCCTCCGTGTCGGTCTCGTGAAAATCGCGGGCCTCGGGAGCGGGCTTCGCGGTTCCCGTATGGACGTTGCAGTAGCCCGTCGGCTCGCTCCCCTCGCGGAACAGCTCGATCTCGGTGCTGGGGCAACCCGGATTCGCGAGCAATCCCGTCTCCGTGCAGATGAGGCGGCTCTCCACTCCGCTCGGCACCGGGAAATCCTGCGCGGGGTGCCCGCTCGTGGCGGCGATCATGACGTCCACCCAGATGGGGAGCGCCGCGGCGGCTCCCGTCATACGCGGCCCGATCTTCTGCTTGCGGTCGAAGCCCACCCACACGCCGGTCACCGTGCCGGGAACGAATCCCACAAACCATGCGTCGGTGTAATCGTCCGTGGTTCCGGTCTTGCCCGCGGCGGGCGCGGTGAATCCCAGGGCGCGCGCGGGGGCGGCGGTCCCCGTCTCGAAGACGCTCTTCATCATGCTTGTCATGGTCAACGCGGTTTCGGGGCTCAACACCTCCTCGGCCGAGGTGCGGGATTGCTCGAGCACCTTGCCGTTCTTGTCCGCGACCCGGACGATGTAGTAGGGGTTCACGCGCACACCCTGGTCCGCGAAGACGCTGTAGGAGGACGTCAGCTCGAGGAGATTCACCTCCGACGTGCCCAGCGCGAGGGAGAGATCCGGCGTGAGGCGGCTCTTGATTCCCATCCGCTTGGCATAGGAGGTAACGACCGACGTCCCGAGCTTCTGCAAGAGCTTCGCCGCGGGGATGTTCACCGAGTGGGCGAGCGCGTTGCGCAGTGTGACGGGTCCGCGGAACTTCTTGTCGTAGTTCTGGGGCGACCAGTCCTCGCCGTTTCCGGCTCTGAAGGAGATCGGCGTGTCGAGGATGATGTCGGTCGGAGAAAAGCCGTTGTCGATCGCCGCCGTGTAGATGAACGGCTTGAACGCGGAGCCCGGCTGGCGCGCCGCCTGGACCGCCCGATTGAAGTTCGAGTCGTTGAAATCGCGCCCGCCGATGAGCGCGAGGATCTGTCCGGTCCCGGGCTCCAGAGAGACGACCGCCCCCTGGAGGTATTCCGTCTGATTCCGGTCGCGGGCGCTTCCGCCGCCGGCCTTCGCGAGGCTGGCGCGGGTCTTCTTGTAGAGATTGCGCTGCTCGAGGGCGGTCAGGCGCGACTCGAGCGCCTCCTCGGCCGCGTGCTGGAGATCGATGTCGATCGTCGTATCGATTCGGAGGCCGCCTTCGTAGAGCTGGTTTGATCCGTATCGCTCGTCGATGTACTGGCGGACCATCTCCATGAAGTACGGCGCCTCCTGGGCGTTGTAGCGGGTCTTCGTGACCCCCAACGGCTCCTCGCTCGCCGCCTCGTACTGCGCTCTCGTGAGGAATCGGGTCGCGAGCATCTGGGAGAGGACGAGGTTCCGCCTCCGCAGCGCGCGGTCGGGGTCCCGGCGGGGCGAGTAGTCGCGGGGGTTCCGCGGCAGGCCCGCGAGGAGCGCGCATTCAGAAAGCTGCAGCTCCTGCACGCGCTTCCCGAAGAACACCTTCGCCGCGGCGTCCACGCCATAGGCGCCTTCGCCGAAGTAGATCTGGTTGAAGTACATCTGGAGAATCTCGTCCTTCGTGTACGTCTGCTCGATCCGGATGGCGAGGACCATCTCCTTCAGCTTGCGCGTGAAGGTCTTCTCGTGCGTGAGGAAGAGATTCCGGGCGAGCTGCTGCGTGATGGTGCTCCCGCCCTGCTCGGGCCGGCGGGCGATGATGTCGGTTATGAGGGCGCGCACGAGACGGATCGGATCGATTCCCCAGTGCGTGTAGAAGCGGCGGTCCTCGATCGCGAGGATCGCCTGGACGAGCGGCTTGGGGATCTCGCGGAGCGGCACGAGGGAGCGGTTTTCCTTGAAGAACTCGTGCACGAGCTTGTCGTTGCGGTCGTAGACGAGCGTCTTGACCGGAGGCGCGATGGTCTGAAGATTCGCGGGGGACGGAAGATCCTTGCGCAGCCAGTTGGCCACGCCGATGCCCATTCCGATACTGCCGCAGAGCATGACCACCAGGGCCGCTACGGCGAACTGAGCGATTCGTTTCCAGTGTGCTTTCACGGATGAAACCTCGCCGTTCCGGGAAGGTCGCTCCCAGGACCAACGCTAGGTAAGGCCCCCGGGAGGGTCAAGCTCCAATTGCCGGCGGCCGCGGTCGTCCGTCGGGCGCCGGGCCGCTCGCCGAGACGCGCCTCGCGCGGCGGCCTTCCTCGGGGCCTTCCGCGGGGCCTTCAAACTTGATACCCTGCGCCGCACATGGCCGCAAGACCCGCCACGTCCGAAGTCGAGCGCCAGCTCGCGATCATCCGATCC
>JACQPZ010000047.1 GCA_016207265.1 Candidatus Latescibacterota bacterium
ATCTCGCGGTTCATCTCTTGCAGCAAAAAATTGAGCTTCCGCCCGGGCGTGCTCTCCTCCTCCAGGAGCTTTCGAAAATGGCCGCAGTGCGCTTCGAGCCGGACGCACTCCTCGGTGCAATCGAGCCGGTCGGAGAGGATCGCGACTTCCTGGGCGATCCGCTCCTCGGGAAGCTCCCCGGCGTTGAGGAGCAGCCGGATCCGCTCCCGGAACCGCTCCTGAGCCTCGCGCGTCCGCTCGGGCGCCCGCTCGCGCACGTGGGCGACGCGGCCCCGGATCAGCTCCACGCGCACTTCGAGGTCTCTCCTCAACGCCTCGCCCTCCCGCTCCTTCATCCGGATGATGTCGTCGGCGGCCATCGACACCACCTCGCGGAGCTTGGCGGCGTAGAACGCGGCGTCCGCCTCGGGCTCCTCCCAGACGAAGATGTTGGGAAGCGCCGCGAAGGACTTGAGGTCCATCTCCCCGGAGAGCCCATACTTCTTCTTGAGCGAGCCGAGGATCTCCATGTAACGGTCGACGGCGCCCGCGTCCAGCTTCAACGTGGCGGCCGGCCCCGTCTCCCGCTCCCCCTCTCCGCCCCATGAGACGACCAGCGAGATCTTGCCTCGGGTCAACCGCTCCGTCAGCAGCCGTCTGGCATCCTCCTCGAACGCGGCGAGAACCCGAGGCAGACGCAGTGAAAGCTCACAGAATCTATGGTTTACCGACCGGACTTCGGCCGTCAGGCGCAGGCCGTTGACGTTGATCTCGCCGCGGCCGTAACCCGTCATGCTTCGAACCATATGTCGGGTTTGGATCACTCCTCGGGGGTGAACGGCTACTCTACCGCGGCGGGCGTTCGAGAGTCAACGAGACCCTCCCGGGGGTCGCGCGGCGCGATCCGCACCCCTCTCGGGGAGAATGAGATTGACCGTCCGGGACGTGAATCCCTAACGTCCGCGCATGCCGGGGGATGCGAAATCTCCACAAGGAGCGATGCCGCAAGGGGCTTCGGGTTCCGGGCGATTCGGACCCCGGCGCTCGGGCGCGCCGGCCAGCGCCGGCCAAGCAAGATACTGGCCGCTTCTCGCCGCGATCGTGCTGGCGGCGGCGCTGGTCCCGGTATTGAAGTCCGCGCATTACGACCTCGTTTGGGATGACGAGGAGATCGTCGGCCCGAAACTGGAGGTCCGCGACCCCGTAGATCTCTGGCGCATCTGGAACACTCCGTTCGATTCGTTCCTCGGCGACCCGATGCGGCAGCCGAACTACTTCCGCCCCCTCGTCCTTCTGACCCTGGCGGCGGACCACGCGATCGACGGAGTGAAGCCCGCTGCCTATCACCGGACGAATCTGATGTTGTACGCGCTCGCGTGCCTCTTCCTCTGGCTCGCGGTCTGGGAGGTGTCGCGGCGACCGGTCGCCGCGACGGCGGGAGCCGTCGTGTTCGCGCTCCATCCGACGCACCCCGAGTCCGTCTGCTTCGTCTCGGGACGCACGGATCTTCTCGCGGGTGCGCTCCTCTTCGCGGCGCTCTGGGCGGCGGCGCGCTGGGGGCCGAGCATCAAGCATCCCGTAGCGAAGCTCGCGCCCGCATCGGCGCTCCTCCTCCTCGCGTGCTACTCGAAAGAGGTCGCGTTCCTGGCCGCGCCGGTGGTTGTGCTCGCGCTCTGGACATGCGATCGGCGGCTCAAGCTCCGAGACATCGTCACCGCTTCGGCGCCTGTCGCGCTCGCTTGCCTGGTCTATTACCTTTCGCGAATCGAGGTCCTGGGAGCGCACGCGCTCCCGGCCGTCTCGCCGGTCGAGGGGGCGGCGTCCCAGATCCTGACCAGCGTCGCGCTCGTGGCGCGGTACGTCCCGCTCCTTCTCTTCCCGGTCTCGCTCTCCGCCCGGCACGAAGTCTTTCCGCTGCGCGCGCCCGACCTTGTCTTCGGCGCGGGGATCGTCGTGCTCGTAGCGCTCGCGGTCGCGGTCGTGCTCACGTTGCGCCGCAGGTCGCGCTGGGCGATCCCCCTCGCGCTGGTCGCGGCGACCCTGGTGCCGCTATGCTACGTGCGGCTCATCGCCGGGGCCCTCATGGCCGAGCGGTTTCTCTTCTTGCCGAGCGCGGGGCTCGCGTTCGCCGTGGCGCTCCTTCCCGGGTCGATCGCGTATTTCACCGCGGGAGTTGCGGCGCCATTATTCCTCGCGCTCCTTCTTCCCCGTGTGGCCGTCTGGAAAGACGACGGCTCCCTCTACGCCTCGATGCTTCGGGATTCGCCAGATTCGCCGCACGCGCACTCCATCGCGGGGAGCTACTACTACCGGCAGCGTGATTTCGCCCGCGCGATCGAGCACCACCGCCGCGCGTTCGAGCTCAGGCCCGAGTTCACGGAATCGCTCCTCAACCTGAGTGCCGCGGAGGAGGAATCGGGGAACACGGACTCCGCCTTCGCGCACACGCGCCTCCTGATCCGACTGAGGCCGGACTACGCACCGGCCCAGTACGCCCTCGGGAACCTCCAGGCCCGCGTGGATCGGCCCGACTCCGCAGCCCTGGCGTATGAGATGGCGCTGAAGCTCGATCCGAACCTCGCGCAGGCGGAGAACAACCTCGGCGTCGTGCTGGAGCGGATGGGACGGATCGAGGAAGCGATCGCGCACTACCGGCGCGCGCAGGAGTTGCTGCCGGGCTACCTCGACCCGGCCAACAACCTCGCGCGCCTGACCGGTGCGGCCGGGCCGTGAGCGCCGCGCGATGACCGGCGGGCCAGGAGCGGCCGGGCCATGAGCACCGGGCCGCATGCACCGCCCGCGCTCGAAGGCCGGCGCGTCCGCGGGGTCGTCGCGTTCTCGACCCGCTCCCTCGCGATCTCCTTTCAGGGCGATTCGCGCGCGTATCTTTGGATCCACGCCGAGCGGAAGGACGCCTGGTGGGCGCTCGCCCCTCGCATGCCGATTCCTCCCGACCCGCGCGGGTCCCGCTTTCAGCCGATGGAGACGGCGCTCCGCGGCGCGGAGGTAGCGGAGGTTCGGTCGGCCGCTGAAGGCGGGCTCGAGCTGCGGTTGCTCCGGGCCGGCGAGGTCCGGAGCGGCGAAGCGAGGGAAGGGCTCCGCCTCACGCTTGCGGCCGAGAGCGCGAGGGCGAATCTCGCTCTGCGCTCCGATTCCACCGGCCAGGTGCTCTGGGCGCTCCACCGCGAGGAGGCGCCGCGCGAGGCGCCGCACCGGCCGCCCCCAACGCATCGCCTCCCCGCCATTCACGACGCGTCGGCGGCCGAGGCGCGCGAAGCCTTGCGCGAGCGGATCGCGCGCGCGTTTCAGCTCGAGTTCGACGCCGAGATTTCCCGAATCCTCGCGGCCGCCCGGCGCGCGCTCCGGCGCCGGATCGAGGGAGCGGAGGAAGACATGCGGCGTGCGCGCGAGATGCGGGAAGGGAGACGCCGCGCCGAGATCCTGCTCTCGAGCTTCAGCCTGGTTCCGAGGGGGGCGAGCCGCGTGGAACTCCCCGATCCCTTCGCGGACTCGCCTCAGGCGACGGTCGAGATCCTCCTCGATCCCGCGCTCTCCCCCGAACAAAACGCGAACCGCCTCTTCCAGCGGGCCAAGAAAGGCGAGCGCGGAGAGATCCTCGCGGAGCGGCGGCTCTCCGATACCCGGAAATCCCTCGCGAAGCTCGAGGCGCTCCGCGATCGCCTGACCCGCCTCGCGCCCACGGAGGCGCTCGCGGAAATCAGGAACTTCCTCGCCGAGGCGGCGCTTGAACTAAGTGCACGGGGCGACATGCGAGAGACCCATCTGGGTCGACAGGCCGTCGCCGCGCCCCGTGCGGGACGTCCAAGGCACAGACCTCCAGGGGCGCGCGAGTCGGTCAGGCCAAGGACGTACGTTACGAGCGATGGGTGGGAGGTATGGGTCGGACGCAGCAACACCGAGAACGACCTCATCACCCATCGGATGTCAAACCCCCACGACTATTGGTTCCACGTCGTGGGGGCACCGGGTTCCCACGTGATCCTTCGCCGCCCCGCTCGAAACTCCACGCCGAAGCCGTCCACGCTGGCGGAGGCGGCTCAGATCGCCGCATACTTCAGCAAGGCGCGAAAGCAATCGCGGGTTCCGGTGATCTACACCGAGCGAAAGTTCGTCTCGAAACCGAAGCGCGCGAAGCCGGGTCAGGCCCTCTGCACGCGCGAACGGGAACTCCTGGTTCGGCCCCGAAAGCCCGACGGGGCAGCCGGCAAACATGGTATCGATCGCGAGGTGTCGAGCTAGATGCGGGATCGTAGTTCGGGGGGGACCCGAGATCCGCGTGCAGCGACTTTCGAATTGATTTAGGTGGGCCGCGGACAGATGAGGCACCCAGTAAGAGTCAGTCTAGGAGCCTTTATGTCCACTGGGACCTGAGTAGATGGTTCGCCCTGGCCTTGGCTTCTCCTGAGAGCTCCCCATCGTCCGCGGCCCCACACACATTCTTGCCGCGCGAGACATCTCAAAAACCGGCCAATCCTTCCGTGCGACCGTCATTGCAGAAAGCATTGCGCGTGCCTGGCTCTTTGAGCCGGGCGCTCATTTCATCGAGCGGCGTAATTCATTGTGGGTAGGAGAGTTGGTGCTTGGTTTGGGAGCTTGGCGGGTCGGGCCTGGGCGACCGTGGCAGGCTCGCTGTGACATCGATGTCTCGGTTTTGACAGGGGGCCTATCGCTTAACCCATTGTGTTGCTTTTGCTTCTGGAAATGTCACGCCCGCGGAAGTGATTGCGACCTGAATGTCACGCTTTCCTCATGCCAGCGAATCGCGACAGGTTGAAGGTGAGCCCGGAGCGAGACGGCGCGTTTCGGAGCGGCGGAACCGGTCGGAGCGGCGGGGCTAATAGATCTGCTTGAGCAGTCGGATCAGGTGGCGGCGGGTGATGCCCAGCTCGATCGCGGCGCGGCTGCGGTTGCCGCCGTTTCGGGAGAGAGCCGCGAGCACCTCTTCGCGCTTCATCATGTCCACCTTGCCCTTGAGGCCGCGCGACGGGTAGCTCTCGGGATCGCCGCTTCCGCCCGGATAGAGGATCCGCATCAGCGAGGCGCGGTCGAGCAGCTCCTGCCTGCCGGCGCAAAGGAAGATGGATTCGATCTTGTGCTTCAGCTCGCGGATGTTTCCGAGCCAGGGGAGCGAGATCAGATACTCGACGGCATCCTCCGAGAAGATCACCTGGCGCCCCTCGCGGGTCGAAAGCTCGTCGAGATAATTCCGGATCAGGAGCGGAATGTCTTCGCGACGCTCCCGAAGCGGCGGGAGCGAGAGCACGACCTGCCCCAACCGGTAGTAGAGATCCGCGCGGAACCACCCCGCCTTCACGGCGGCATCGAGATCCTTGTTGGTCGCCGAGACGATCCTAACGTTGAGCTGCCGCGACCGGACCTCCCCCAGACGGCGATAGGTGCCGTCGTCGAGGACCTGCAGGAGCTTCACTTGGGTGCGCTCCGAAAGCTCGCCGATCTCGTTCAGGAAGATCGTGCCGCCGTCCGCGTCCTCGAAGATCCCCCGCTTCGTGAGCGCGGCGCCCGTGAAGGCGCCCCGGACGTAGCCGAACAGCTCGCTCTCGACGAGATCGCCGGGGAGGCTCGTGCAGTTCACCTCGACGAACGGGCGGCCCCGCTCGATCTCGAACGTCCGGAACATGTACGCGAGGAGGTTCTTTCCGACACCGGTCTCGCCCTGCACCAGCACCCGCGCCGGCGTGGAGAAAAGCTCCGAGGCCTTCCGCACCACTTCGAGCATGCGCGCGTTTTGGGTGATGAATCCGTGCGCGCGCGCGATGTCCTGGGTCTGTGAAGGAAGCGGAGGAGCCAGCCGGTCGGTGCGCGGGGAGACGAGCCACGCGGGAGCCTTCAGGTCGCGCAGGATCCCCTCGCAGGTGCGCACCGAATCGTCGAGGCCGAGCTGCTCGAACAGGGAGAGCGCCTTGAAGGCGAAATTCTGAGCCTCCCGGCACCGCTCGGCGTCGGTCGCGCCCTTCCCCCGCTGGGCCTGCTGGAGATACGCGCGCGCCAGCTCGAACCGCTCGTGGATTCCCTCGAGGAGCCGGATCGACTGCCGCGCCTGGGCCTGCGCCTCCGCCGTCTGGCCCTCCGAGGTGTGGATGAAGGCCATCACGCGTCGGGTCGCGCCTTCCTCGAGCGCGTCCTTGAGCCGGATCGCGCGCTGGAGCGCATCGTCCGCGGCCTTCGCGGCTTCCGCGGCATCGCCGCGCTGGGCGTAGACCTCGGCGCGGCGGCGTTGAAGCTCGTGAACCATGTCGCCTTCCGGAGCGATCCGGCGCGCCATGTCCAGCGCTTCGTCGTAGAAGCTCAGCGATGTGTCGAACTGCCCCATCTCGTGATGGAGGTCCCCGCGCCCCGCGAGACAGAGCACCTGCTCGCGCGAGCACCCGAGCCTCGCCGTGATCTGGGAGGCGGCGCTCAGATGCGCTTCGGCGGAGGGGAAGTCATGGCGATAGGAGGCGATCGTGGCGAGCCCGATCCGCATTCGGGCGACGCCTGCCTCTCTCCCGATCTGGACGTAGCTCGTGAGCGCGCGGTCGAAATTCTCGCGCGCTTCGTCCCAGGATCCGGCCTTGAGGTGCACGATGCCCAGATTGGCGTAGGTGACGGCGAGGTAGGCGAAATTGCCCAGCCGGTTGGCGATCTCCATCGCGCGGAGCATGTGCCACGTCGCCTGGCGCCAGTCGGAGAGGTGCCGGTAGAGGATCCCGAGATTGTTGTGGGCGCGGATGACGCCCTCTTCGTCGGTGAGGTCCCACCGGAAGAGATGGAGCGACGCCTCGTAGTACTCCTTCGCCTTGTCCAGATCCCCGAGGCGGAAGTAGATCCGGCCGAAACAGTTGTACGCGTGGGCCAGAGGCCCGGCGAGCCCCTGCTCGCGGAAGTACGAATGGGCGCGCTCGCAGGTGCGGAGGGCCTCCTCGTATTGGCTCAGCTCGATCAGAGCGCGGGCGCTCTGAAGCTGAAGCCGCGCGACCAGCTCGGGATGCGATTCCGGGACCACGCGGCCGCGGGCGCGCGCCAGATAGCGGAGCGCTTCGGGCGCGTCGGCCTTCTCGATCAGCGTCTGGGCCGCTTTGAGCTCGAGCGTCGCGATCCGGGACCCATCGAGGCCCAGTCGCTCCGCGGCTTGGATGCACTCGTTCAGATTGAGGAGCGCCGGGAGGTAGCTGTCGGCGCGGAGGAAGATCTCCGCGAGATCTTCCAACGACTGCAGATGTCGCTCGGGATCCTGCGTGAGGCGGGCATTAGTTACCGCCTCCTCGCGCTCCCGGATCAGATCCGCCGTTGGCTTGTTCACGTTCGGTTTCCCGAGGCTCTCCGGGGAAAGGGCCGAGCGATCGTCAGTTCCTCACCGCCGTCGCCAAGGAAACTCTCCACAGAACGTACAAGAAATGACGAGCCGAGCCGGAGTCGCGCAGGGCGTCCATCTTCGAGAAGGACGGGTGCCGAGACGCGGAAGCGGTCTCGACGTCGCGCGATACGTTCATCGTCCTCTTCGCCGGTTTCGGCGGTACCGGTGGCGGGCTCAGCGTCTCATCCGGCGAACCCGCCCAGACAAGGCTGGGACCGATCGCAGTCCATGGGGCCCGGGCGGTCCAGGACACAGGGATTGCGAGGAGCGTGATGATCGCCAATGGAATGAGAACCGGGAGCATACGCTTCGAACCGCGGGAGAGGAGGCTCATAGTCGCTTCACCTTCCCATGAGGCCTGGAAGAAGGCTTCCCCTCGCCCGGCAACCACGGCGAGGGGCGCGGGGGGCGGGTGGGGACGCCCGCCCGAGGCTACATTCCTTAGAATAGCACACCAGCCGCGCGGATTCAATCCGGGGATGTCCGAAAAGTCACACCGGACGAGAAATATGGCGAATCAGTCGCGGAGGCGAGGCCCCGGAAGCCTCAGATCGCCCTCCCGTCGCGTCAGCCCGCTCCGGTCCAGGTGCTCGAGGATGGGAACCGCGAATTTCCGGGACACGTGAAGCAACTCCTTGAACTCCCCCATGTTGAGGGTGGGCCTGTCCCGAAAGTGTCCCCGGACCCGCCGCTCGACCTCCTCCCAGAGGGGCGAGGGATACAGAAGCTCCGACGTGACCTTTACGGCCCGCCCCGAATCGACGAGGTACCGGATCAATTCCTGAGGTCGGGCGGAAGCCGGAGCCAGGCGGAGCAGCTCCGAGACCTCCGGAACCTGAAACCCCTGGGTGGATAGCCGCCGCTCGATCTCGGCCAAAGCGCGGACCTGATCCGGATTGAGGCTCGGCATGGCTTCCGGGAGGGAGACGCGGTCGCCGCGAAGGAAGAGCCGGCTCTCCGCGAGCAACGCTTCGAGCGCCTCGTCGAACACGGTCGCGGGCATCTCGCGCTTCAAGAGGCTCTTGAGCTCCCCCTTGCCGATCCCGTCCCGGAGCCGGTTCGCTTCTCCGTAGCGCTTCACTTCGCGAACGATCCGCTCGATCACGAGGCTCCAGGCCGACGTCGCGAGGAACCGGCCGTCCCGGAGACGCGTCAGCCCAGGTCCGGGGGCGGGCACCGGCCCCGCCGCCCCGGGCGCTGCTCCAGGCGCCGCCCCGACCGCGAGCGACGGTGCCGCCGCCGATGCGGTCGCGTCGGCAACAGCCCCGGCCGAAAGATTGAGCCGCGCGGCGGCGTCCGCCGCGGTTAGCCCCGCGGATCCGCGTTCCACGGCGAGCGTCGCGATCCTCTCGAGCGCCGAGCCCGAGCGCAGGATCTCGAGCCCGGCCAGGTCGCTCTCGCTCGCGCGCGCCCGCTTGGGCGGCGTGGGGTCCACGACGGTCGCCCCTCCGATCGTCGCGGCGGGAGAATACGAGCGAATCACGATCCGGTCCCCGGCGGATGCGACGGCGGGCTTCTCGAGCCGAAGCTGAGCCCAGCACTCGGCGCCCGGGGCAAGCGCGTCGCGGTCGAGCAGAACCGCGCGGCCCAGGATCTCGCTCGCCCCGAGGTGAAGCCTGAGCCGCGCGCGCGAGCCGAGCGTCTTGGGGGCGGAATCGAGAAGGGCGAGCCTCACGTCGAGGAGATGGGACGGGCGATACCGGCCCGGCGTCGCGAGCCAGTCTCCGCGCTCCACCTCGTCGCGGGAGACTCCATGGATGGCGAGCGCCACGCGCCTCCCCGCGGCGGCTTCGTTCACGGACTCGTCGTGGATCTGGATCTGCCGCACGCGGACCGCGCGGCCGGCCGGGAGAAGCTCGAGGGAGTCGCCCGGACGGACGGTGCCGCTCCACAGCGTGCCCGTCACGACCGTCCCGATCCCCTCGACCGGGAACACCCGATCGACCGGGAGCCGGGCGGGGCCCTGCGAATCCCTCCCGCGCGCCTCGGACGCGGCCCGCTCCAGCGCCTCAACGAGGGCGTCGATGCCTTCGCCCGTGACGGAGGAGACGGGAACGACGGGGATGTCCCGGAGCGGTGTCGACTTGAGAAGCGCTTCCACCTCGGCTTTCACCACCGCGACGGTGTCGGGATCGACGAGGTCGGTCTTCGTGATCGCCGCAATTCCGCGATCCACGTGGAGGAGATTCACGATGGCGAGGTGCTCGCGGGTCTGGGGCATGACGCCCTCGTCCGCGGCGACGACGAGGAGGACGAGGTCCACGCCGGTCGCCCCGGCGAGCATGTTCTTCACGAAGCGCTCGTGTCCGGGGACATCCACGATGGCGAGGCGCTGTCCGGAGGGAAGCGCGCGGTGGGCGAACCCGAGATCGATCGAGATGCCGCGCTCCTTCTCTTCCTTCAGGCGGTCCGTGTCGATGCCGGTCAGCCTGCGGACGAGCGCGGTCTTACCGTGGTCGATGTGCCCCGCGGTGCCCACCACGACAGGGCGCATGGGCTGGTGCTAGGCCCGGACGCGGCGGATCGCGGCTCCGAGCCCTTGGAGTTTCTCCTCGATCCGCTCATAGCCCCGGTCGAGGTGATAGACGCGGGAGACCCGCGTCTCCCCGGTCGCCACGAGCCCGGCGAGAATGAGCGCCGCGGAGGCGCGAAGGTCGGTGGCCATGACGGGCGCGCCGCTCAAGGAATCGACCCCCTGCACGAACGCGGTGTTCCCCTCCACGCGGATGTCGGCGCCCAGGCGCTGCAGCTCCGCGACGTGCGTGAAGCGGTCCTGGTAGATCGTGTCCACGATCGTGCTCGCGCCGTCGGCGACGGAGAGAAGCGCCATGAACTGCGCCTGCATGTCGGTCGGAAAGCCCGGATAAGGCGCCGTCGTCACGGAGAGGGGCCTGAGCCGCTTGGGCGCCCTCACGCGGACCGCCGTCTCCGAGGCTTCGACGGAAACGCCGGCCGCTTCGAGCTTGTTCAGGATGGAGCCCAGGTGCCGGGGATCGACGCCCGCGGTCTCCACGTCGCCGCCCGTGAGAGCGGCCGCGGCGAGGAACGTGCCGGCCTCGATCCGATCGGGAATCATGGCCGCGCTCGCGACATGAAGCTCCGTCGAGCCCTTGATGGAAACGCGCGGGGTGCCGAGCCCCTCCACGCGCGCGCCCATGGACACGAGGAATCTTCCCAGCGCCTCGATCTCGGGCTCGCACGCGGCGTTTTCGATGACGGTCTCGCCGCCCGCGGTCGCGGCGGCCATGAGCAGGTTCCCGGTCGCACCGACGCTCGAGATGTCGAACGAGATCACGTTCCCCCGAAGGGCGGCCGCCCGGGCGACGATGTAGCCGTGCTCGAGCTCCACGTCCGCCCCGAGCTGCTGCATGCCGCGGATGTGAAGATCGACGGGGCGCGGTCCCCAGGCGCAGCCTCCGGGAAGCGACACGCGCGCTTCGCCGAACCGCGCGAGCAGAGGGCCCAGCACGTAGACCGAGGCGCGCATCGTCTTCACGAGGTCGTAGGGCGCCTCCGTGTTGTGCGCGTTCGTCGAGTCCACCACGAGCGTCCCGCCGTCCTCGCGCCGGCTCCGCACGCCGAAGAGCGTGAGCAGCTCGAGCATCGTGGATACGTCCTTGAGCGCGGGCACGTTCGTGAACCGGTACACGCCCGGTGCGAGCAGGGTCGCCGTGAGGATCGGCAGCGTCGCGTTCTTCGACCCGCTGATCGCCACGGAGCCCTTGAGCCCGCGTCCGCCTTCGATCCAAACCTCGTCCATTCCCGTCGCTGCCTCGGTCGATTCCGCGCTCTCTCTTCCCTGATTCGCGCTCACGCTCCGTCTCCCCCTACCCCCGCATCCGTCCGATGAGAACTCTCGGCTTCCCCGTCAGATCGCTCAAGACGCGCGCGCCCTCGAGGAACGCCCCGAATAGCTCCAGCGAGGCATCGGCCTGATCCTCCCCGATCTCGAGCGCGAGGACCCCGCCGGGCCTGAGCCGTGCGGGAAGGCCGCGGGCCACCGCACGGAGAGAATCGAGACCGTCGGCCCCGCCGTCAAGCGCTTCTCGAGGATCGTGATCGCGCACCTCCGGCATGAGCGTCGCGACCCTCCCGCTCGGAACGTACGGCGGGTTCGAGACGAGGAGATCGGCGGGCGCGGGCGCGTTCGTGGCCGGCGCCGCCGTTCCCCGCCGGCTTGCGCCACCGCCTTCGTGCCCGAGGGCGGCCGCGTCGCGGTCCACGCCGCGAAAGTCGCCGCGGGCGACAGCCATCCGCTCCGCCACGCCGTTCCGGGTCGCGTTGCGCTCGGCGAGGGCGCACGCCGCTTCGGAGCGGTCGATCGCGAGGGCGGTCCAACCCGACGGGAGCGCGAGAAGGAGCGCGATCGAGATCGCCCCCGTGCCGACTCCCAGCTCGAGGATCGAGCCTCGGCCGGGGATTGGCCGGAGCGCTTCGAGCGCCCGCTCCACGAGAACCTCCGTCTCGGGACGCGGGATGAAGACTCCGGGCTCGACGAGGATCGCCGCGCCGTGAAAGGGCACCTCGCCGATGAGGATCTGGAGCGGGATGCGTCGCGCGCGGGCCTCGATGAGCCGGGCGAATCGTTCCGCCTCCTCGCGGCCGGGGGACTCGCCGGGGCTCGCCCAAAGCTCCGCGCGCCCGATCGAGAGCGCGTGGAGCAGAAGCGCCTCCGCATCGTGGGCGGCCGACTCGACGCCCGCCTGCACGAGCGTCTCGCGTGCCTCCGCGAGGAGGATCGCGCGGGTCACGTGCGGGCTCGCGAGCGAGCCGGCGGCCCGCCCCTCGGCAGGGGCCGCGATCTTCTCCGGGGAACTCACGCGGGCTTCGCGGCCGCTTCGCCCGAAGCGGCCAGCCGCTCCGCCTGCTCCGCGTGGAAGAGGCCGTCCACCACCTCGTCGAGATCCCCCTCGAGCACGTCGGGCAGCCGGTACAGGGTGAGCCCGATGCGGTGGTCGGTCACGCGGCCCTGCGGGAAGTTGTACGTGCGGATCTTGGCGCTCCGATCCCCCGTCGAGACCATCGATTTCCTCGTCTGCGCGAGCTTCCGCTCCTGCTCCTGGATCTGGATGTCGAGGAGCCGGGCGCGGAGGACCTTCAGCGCCTTCGCCTTGTTCTTGAGCTGGGAGCGCTCGTCCTGGCACTGGACCACGATCCCGGTCGGGATGTGCCGGATGCGGACGGCCGAGTCGGCCGTGTTCACGCTCTGGCCGCCGGGGCCCGAGGAGCGGAAGACGTCGATCTGGAGGTCCGAGGGCTTGATCTCGACGTCGATCTCCTCCGCCTCGGGGAGCACGGCCACCGTGACCGCCGAGGTGTGGATCCGCCCGCTGGCTTCCGTCTGGGGCACCCGCTGGACGCGGTGGACGCCGCTCTCGTACTTGAGGCGGCTGTAGGCGCCCGCGCCGTCGATCGCGAGGATCGCCTCCTTCAAGCCGCCGATCCCGCCCGCGCTGCTCGTGCTGAGCAATTCCGCGCGCCAGCCGTGCCGCTCGGAGTACTTCACGTACATGCGGACCATCTCGGCCGCGAAGAGCGCGGCCTCGTCCCCGCCCGTTCCCGCGCGGACTTCGACGATCACGTTCTTTTGGTCGAGCGGATTCGGCGGGAGAAGGAGCTTCGGCAGCTCCGCAGCCAGCCGGTCGCGCTCCTGATCCAGCTCCTCCAGCTCCGCCTTCGCCATCGCGAGAAGCTCCGGATCCTTCTCGGAGCGCACGAGGGCCGTGTCCTCGGCGATCCGGTGAAGCACCTCGTCGTAGCGACGGGCCGCCCGGACGAGATCTTCCAGCGAGCTTCGCTCCTTGCTCACGCGGCGCAGCTCGGCCGGATTCTGGTGGATCGCGGGGTCGGCGAGCTTCTGGGTCAGCTCTTCGAACCGGGCTTTCGCCCGCTCCAGCGCTTCGCGCATGGGGAATCCTTCGTTAGAGGACCGCGCGGAGCGCGGCGATCGCGACTTCGAGCATGTCCTTCGAGGGCTCGCGGGTCGTGAGCCGCTGGAGCCTGAGGCCGGGCTCGCTCACCCACTTCACCAACGGGTTGTCGTAGTGCGCCCCGGCGAAGCGGATGATCTCGAAGGAAATCCCGGCGATGACCGGGATCAGGGCGAAGCGCAGGAGCCGCGCCTGCCACGTGTCGGGCCTCCCGAGGAAGCAGAAGACGATGAGGCTCACGATGACGACGAGGAAGAGAAAGCTCGTCCCGCAGCGGGGATGGAATCGGCTGAAGCCGCCCGCGTTCTCCGGCGTGAGCTCCTGGCCGGATTCCAGATTGTGGATCGTCTTGTGCTCGGCCCCGTGGTACATGAACACGCGCTGCATCTCGCCCCACATGCCCACGGCCACGATGTAGATCATGAAGAACGCGAGCCGGAAGGCTCCGTCGATGAGGTTGTACGTGAGTCCGTGCCGGACGCCCGTCAGGTCGGTGAGCTTGAGTGGCAGGTAGAAAAACACCAGAAATCCCAACAGAAACGAGATCGCCACTGTGAAGCTCATCCCCAGACCCAACGTGCCGAACCGCCGCTCCGACTTCGGCTTCCCCTCCTCCTCAGCCACGGCCGCCTCGGCGGAGAAGGCGAGCGCCTGGATCCCGACCCGGAGCGATTCCACGAGCACGACGGCCCCGCGCAGGACCGGGAGGCCGAGCAGGGGGATCCGCCTCGAGATGGAAACGAATTCCCGCGACTTGACCTGGATCGAGCCGTCGGGCATGCGGACGGCGGTCGCGACCATCTTGGGCGAGCGCATCATGACGCCCTCGATGACCGCCTGCCCTCCGATGGGCGCGTAGCGATCGGACATGCGGGGGTTCGTGGAGCCGGAAGCGACGGGCTAGGCGCCGGCGGCGCCGGCCGCCTTCTCCTTCATCCCGTACTTTCTCCGGAAGCGCTCGATGCGGCCTGCCGTATCCACGAGCTTCTGCTTTCCCGTGAAGAAGGGATGGCAGTTCGAGCAGATTTCCACGTGCAGCGTTTCCTTCACCGTCGCGCGCGTCTCGATCACGTTCCCGCAGACGCACACGATCTTGGTGTTGTAGTAGCC
>JACQPZ010000053.1 GCA_016207265.1 Candidatus Latescibacterota bacterium
CACCGGACGATAGGGAAGCCTGAGCCTGGGCGGAGCGACCCTGAGTTCCGCCGCGATGCGCTCCACCAGCTCCCTGAGCGGCGTCGGCTTGGACCCCGCGAGCAGGAATACCTGGCCGACCGCCTCGTCCCGCTCCTGGGCCGCCAGCATCCCGTCGAGGAGGTCGTCGATGTAGATCATGTGCCGCTTTCCCCTCCCGTTGCCCAGATAGAAAAACGTGCCCTTCTGGATCATGCGGAAGAGCTTCAGCAGACGCATGTCTCCCGGGCCGTATACGTCGGCGGGCCGCACCACCGTCGCGGACAAACTCCCGCCGCGCGCCGCATCCAGAACCCACCGCTCCGCCGCGGCCTTCGTTGTCTGGTAGATATCGTTGGGCCGGTAGGGAGCCGTCTCGTCGACGGGCCGCCCGCGAACCTGACCCGTGACACCCATCGTGCTGCAATAGACGAACCGGCGCACTCCGCTCGCGCGGCACGCTCCCGCGAGATCTTGAGTGGCCGCGACGTTCGTGTCCCAGAAAACGCGGTCGGGGACGTTCGCTTCCCGCATCGTGGCCGCGATGTGGTGCACGATGTCCACGCCCTCGAGCGCGGGACCGTGCCTGGCCCGGTCGCTCTCGTCGGCCTCGATCAGCTCGGCGCCCCGTGCCATGAGCGTCCTTGCATTCGAGGCCTCGGCGCCCGTACGAACGAGCGAGAGGATCCGCACATGGTGCGACTGCTCCAGGAGTCGCAAAGCAAGACGCGAGCCAATAAACCCGGTCCCGCCCGTGATAAGAACTCGCATGGCCAGCTTGGGAATAGTCTCCTAACGGGTCCGGAATCGATCCGTAGAGGCTCGGACTGCGGGGAGCCGTCGTTGACAACGTATCTAAACAACCATAACATAAAGGGGCTACGGCGACACCAGCCAACGCTCCGCGGGGTGCGGGAATGCGTCCGGACCGGCGGCCCCGGTGCACACGGGGCACGGACGAGAACCGGTAACTTTCTAGCAAGAGAGACCTTGCGGACCACCGTTGCAGTACATCCCGACCCAATCGCCGAGATCATCAAGAACCAATTGCGATACCCCGCGCGAGCCCCCACGGGCCTCCGGGGACATTCCGGTCCGAATCGGCGTCCATGAAGATCCTGACGTTCAACTACGAGTACCCGCCGCTCGGCGGCGGCGGGGGAGTCGTCCACGAGCTCCTCGCCGAGGAACTCTCGAAGCGGCACCGCGTCGCCGTCATCACCTCCGCCTACTCGAACCTCCGTGGTCGCGAGGTCCGGGGAGGGGTCGAGATCCACCGGGTGCCGGTGTTCTTGCGCAAGGATCAGTCCGTCGCGACCCTCGCGTCGATGCTGTTCTATCCCCCCGCCGCGTGGATCAAGGCGGCGGAGCTGATGAGCCGGGAGCGGTTTGACGTGATCAACGGGCATTTCGCGGTCCCCACGGGTCCCGGCTCGCTCCCTCCCGCCAAGCTCGGCCGGATCCCCCATGTCCTGACCATCCAGGGTGGAGACATTTACGATCCGTCCAAGAAGCTCTCGCCGCACCGGCTCCCGGGGGCGAGAGCGGCCGTGACATTCGTGCTTCGGCACTCCGACGCCGTGATCGCCGCGTCGACCAATACGCGCGACAACGCGTATCGCTACTATGGCTACGGCGGCCCCATCGAGATCATCCCGCTGGGAATCCGCCAACCGGTCGTTCCCCAATCGACCCGCGAGGCGCTCGGGCTCCCCGAAGGCGCATTCCTGCTCGTGACCGTGGGGCGGCTCGTGAAGCGGAAGGCGATCGACGATCTTCTTCGCGCGGTGGCCCGGCCGGAGTGCTCGCGGGTCGAGCTGATCGTGGTTGGAGACGGCCCGGAGCGGGAAGCGCTCGAGTCGATCGCGGCGGCGCTGGGACTTTCGACACGAGTTCGATTCCTCGGTCGCGTTGAGGAAATCCGAAAATGGCAGATTCTCGAGAACGCAAACGCGTACGTTTCCTCCACGATGCACGAGGGGTTCGGCCTCGTCTACCTGGAGGGGATGGCCGCGGGGCTCCCCGTGGTGACGCCCGATCACGGCGGACAGGTTGACTTCCTCCGCGACGGCGAAACCGGCTACGTGGTCCCCGCCGGAGATCTCCCCGCATTGGCGCGGGCGATCGCCCGGCTCGCCGAGCGTCCGGACGAGGCGGCGCGCATGGGTGCGCTCAACCGATCGCGCGCGCAGGAACACAGCATCCAGAATTGCGCACGCCGCTACGAAGATGTCTTCGAGCGCGTCGTGAACCGCCGTGCCCGCGCGAGGGCAGGCGTCGCGTCCGAGCGTCCATGACCAGCCAGGCGACGGCCGCGGGGGAGCGGCTCACGTCGTCCGCCGTCGAGACCTCCGAGGGATTCGCGGGGCTTGAGTCCGAATGGGACGAGCTTCTGGAACGCAGCCGGTCGCGGTCCGTGTTCCTCGCCTGGGGATGGCTCTACCCGTGGTGGGGTCAATTCGGCGGCGGCCGGTCGCTGAAGATCCTGACCGTGCGCGACGAACGGGGGAGGCTCGTGGGGCTCGCCCCGTTTTGCGTGGAGCGCGTCGGACGCGTCGCGCCGATCCGCGTGCTCTCCTTTCTTGGCACCGAGCGCGTCAGCTCGGAGTATCTCGACGTGATCGCCGACCCCTCGCTCGAGCGCGACGTGGCGCGGGCCGTCTGGGACGCGCTCCGTTCGGGGTCGGATTCGTGGGACTCGATCCGGCTCACGGACCTGCTCGAGGAATCCACTCTCGCCGCCCATTGGACGGCCTGGGCCAGGGAGGACGGGTTCGCCGTCGACGAAGAGCGCGCCCAGGTCGCTCCCTACCTCTCCCTGCCACGAAGCACCGAAGAGTTCCGCCTGGCGCTCGGACCCGAGACCCGCGCGAATCTGAAGCGCAAGAGCCGGAAGCTCGAGCGTCACGGCGCGGCGCTCTCGGTGGTCGAGACGCCGGCGGAGGTATCGACGGCGCTCGAGACGCTGTTCGATCTCCACGGCCGGCGATGGGCGGCCCGCGAGCGGACCGGCAATCTCGCGGAGGACCGCGTTCGCGAATTCCACCGTCAGGTGGCGGGCCATCTGGGCGCGCGGGGGATGATTCGGTTGTACGCGCTCCGCCTCGCGAACCACGCGGTCGCGTGTCTCTACGGCTTCGAATACAAACGGCGGTTCTACTACTACCAGGCGGGGTTCGATCCCGCGTCTCCCGTCGCGGGACTCAGGGGCGGCGACTATAGCCCCGGATTCGTCCTGATGGGACACTGCATCGAAGACGCGATCTCGCGCGGTCTCGAGGAATTCGATTTCCTGCGCGGCCCCGAGTCGTACAAGTCGCTCTGGACCCGATCCCGCCGCGAGACGCGCGCCGTCACGCTGAGTCCCCCCGGCCGGTGGAACGCGCTCGCGCGGCACGCCGCCCGCCGGACCCTCCGCGCCACCAAGCGCCTGGCGAAGCGGATCCTCAAGAGGCCCGCGTGATGCCGCTTCGCATCATGCACGTCGTGGACACGCTGGCGCTGGCCGGAACCGAGTACGGCGTCATGAAGACGGTGAACCTGCTCGACCCCGCGCGGTTCACCCCGTGGATTTGCTGTCTCGGGGGAAGCATTCCCGAGACGCGCCGGCTCGTCCGTCCCGACGTCCGAATCGTGGAGCTGAACCGCCGCGGGAGCGGCGTCGATTGGGCCCTCCCGTGGCGCCTCGCGAAGATCCTGCGAGGCGACCGGATCCAGGTGATCCACTCGCACAATTGGGCCACCTACGCCTACGCCGTCTCTTCGGCCCGGATCGCCGGCATCCCGGTCGTGATCCACGGCGAGCACGGCCGCGACACGGCCGAGGATTCCGTTTCAATGAGGCGCCGATTCCTACGTCGGCTGCTCGTATCGGCCACGGACCATTTCACGGCGGTCTCGCGGAGCATCCGCGAGCACATCTGCCGCGACTGGGGCGTCCCCGAGAATCGCGTGACCTTCATCCCGAACGGGGTCGATCTCGGCCGTTTCGGAGTCGGATACCCGAGCGCCGAGATCCGGGGGCGACTCGGAGTCGGGACGGGGGAGCCGCTGATCGGAGCGGTCGGCGAATTCCGGCCGGTGAAGGACTACATGACCCTCATCCACGCGTTCGAGCGGGTCCGCCGCCGCGTCCCGGCGGCGCGGCTCATCGTCGTCGGCTACGACCCGGACGGATGGTTCGCGAGCCGATTGAGCGAGGAGCCGCTCGAAGATCGCCGGATCCTGGATGATGTCCGGTTCCCGGGGCTTCGGACCGACATACCGGAGATCATGTCGGTCCTGGACGTTTACGTGAACTGCTCCCTCTACGAGGGAATGTCCAACACGATTCTCGAGGCCATGGCGTCGCGGAAGCCCGTCGTCGCGACCGCGGTCGGGGGAACGCCGGACATCGTCGAGGAGGGAGGGACCGCGTGGCTCGTTCCACCCGAAGATCCGGAGGCCTTGGCGGACCGGATCCTCTGGCTCCTGGAAGATCCGGGGGAAGCACAGCGGATGGGAGCCCGCGGCCGGGCGCGCGTGGAGCGTCTCCACGGGTACGCGGCCATGGTGGAGTCGAACGCCTCGCTGTACGAGTCCGTCTATGCGAACAAGGTCGGCTTGACGGGGAAGCCCCGCCGATGAACGTCCTCGTGTTCACCACGCTCTTTCCGAACAACGTCTCGCCGAATCACGGCGTCTTCGTAAAAGCCCGTGTCCAGTCCTTCGCGCGCCGCGAGGGCCAGCGCGTCCGCGTCGTCTCGCCCGTCCCGGTCGCGCCGCCGTTCGGGCACGGGACGTGGCGGCAATTCTCCCAGATCCGTCGCGAGAACGACCTGGACGGCCTTCCCGTCATGCACCCGCGGTACGCCTTGATTCCAAAGGTCGGAATGACGCTCCACGGCTACCTCATGTATCGTTCCGTCCTGCCGTCGGTGAGGCGCCTCCGGAAGCGCTTTCCGTTCGATCTCATCGACGCGCACTATGTGTATCCCGACGGCTTCGCGGCCGCTCTTCTCGGCCGCGCGCTCGAGGTCCCCGTCGTCGTCTCGGCGCGAGGAACCGATATCAACCTCTTCCGCGAATTCCCGATCATCCGGCTCATGGTGCAATGGACCCTTCGGTCGTCGGCCCACGTCATCGCGGTGTCTGCGGCGCTCAAGGGCGCAATGGTCGACCTTGGTGCCCCGGCGGCGAAGATTACCGTCATCCCGAACGGAGTGGACGGAGAGTTGTTCCGCCCGATCGCGAGGGCAGACGCGGCCGAGCGGGTCGGCCTCCCCGGCGGCCGCATGATCCTCTCCGTCGGCGCCCTGCTCCGGACCAAGGGGTTCGACCTCATCCTCCGCGCATTCCGCTCGGTCCGGGATGAGAGGCCCTTCGACGACGTCACCCTGGTGATCGTGGGGGAGGGGCCGGAGCGGAGGCCCCTCGAAGCGCTGGCCGAGCGGCTGCGCCTCACGCCCTACGTCCGATTCCAGGGGAGCGTCCCCCACGTCGACCTCCCGACGTGGTACAGCGCGGCCGACGTCGCCTGCATGGGCACGGTCCGCGAGGGATGGCCCAACGTGGTGCTCGAATCGATGGCGTGCGGGACGCCGGTCGTGGCGCCCGCGGTCGGCGGCATTCCGGAGATCATCCGATCTCCGGAAACCGGCATCCTGGTGGAGCGGACCGAACGGTCGGTCGCGGAGGGACTCTCCGCCGCGCTGAGCCGGGCGTGGAACCGCGACTTCATCCGCACGTACGCGCTCGGTCACGGTTGGGATGAGACCGGACGGAGCGTGGAGCGCGTATTCGAGGGGGTTCTGGCGCGCCGATGAGCGGGATCTTCGGCTTCTCATTGGCCGAGCCGGGAGCTTCGGTCGCACCGGAGGACCTCCATGCCATGGCGCGTCCGCTCCTCGCCTCGGGCGCGGCCATCGCGGGGTCCTTTGTGGAAGGCTCCGCGGCGGGCGGCGTCGCGAGCGCCGTGGGGCAGACATCGGGCTCGGCCCGGATCCCGACGCCCCAGGGCGCCATCGCGGCGGCATTCTCGGGAGCGCTGTATCGCGAGGGCCCATGGAGACAGCCCGGGGAGGACGGACCCGCGCTCACTGCGAGGATCATCGAGCTCTACCTCGAGCACGGGGAATCGTTCCCGGAACGGCTGCGCGGCGAGTTCGTCATCGGGATCTGGGACGGCCGGGACCGCTCCTTCCTCCTGGTAACCGACCGCTTCCGAATCCACCCGCTCTTCTACCACGCCGATCGGTCGAAGCTCCTCTTCGGCTCGCGCATGTCGTCGCTCCTCGCGCACCCGGGAATGCCCCCGCCGACGATCCTCCCCGAGGCGGTCGTGGATCTCGTGACCTCGTCCGCCATCCCGACGCCCAAGACCATCTATCGCGGAATCCGGAAGCTTCCCCCGGGCCATCGCCTCCGGTACCGTGGCGGCGAGGTCTCGGTGGAGCCCTACTGGGATCTTGTCTTCGAGCCGGATCGTGGCGCCTCGGAGCGGGCGCTCGCCGCGCGCCTGCGCGAGATCCTGGAGGATACGGTATCCGTCCAGCTCGAGCGGGAAGGGGATCCCGGCCGGGTCGGGACCTACCTGAGCGGCGGAGTCGATTCGAGCACCGTGACCGGGATCCTCGCGCGCCGGGCCGGGCGGCCGATCAAGAGCTTCTCCATCGGATTCGCGGAGCAGGACTTCAACGAGATCCGCTTCGCTCGGATCGCGGCGCACGCGTTCCGGGTCGAGCACCACGAGCATTTCGTCACGCCCGCCGAAGTGCTGGAGGCGCTCCCCGTCCTCCTCGCCGCGTTCGACGAGCCGTTCGCGAACGCCTCGGCCGTCCCGGCCTACTTCTGCGCCAAGCTCGCGCGGGAGCACGGCGTGGATCGGCTGTTCGCGGGGGACGGGGGAGACGAGCTGTTCGCCGGGAACGAGCGCTACGCCGTCCAACGGCTCTTCGACGACTATTTCCGGATTCCGACGTTCGTTCGAACGGGCGTGCTCGAGCCCCTGGTGGCCGCGATGGACCGGAGAACGGGCGTGTTCGGTCGCGCTCGCAAGTACATCCAGCGCGCGAACACGCCGTATCCGCAACGACTCGACATGTACGGCTTCCTCGAGGAGATCCCGATGGACGCCTTGTTCGCGGGCGAATTCCTCGAGGAGCTGGGGGGCTCCTACGATCCGGGCTCGGCGGGCCACGCCCACTACCGTCGCGCACGGGCCGGGACCGAGCTGGAC
>JACQPZ010000051.1 GCA_016207265.1 Candidatus Latescibacterota bacterium
CTCGAGGGCGCGGGCATCTTCGAGACCGGGTCGGGCACGATCGGCGACTACGGGGAGATCGGACCGCTGGCGATCGCGAACTCGCGCGGGCTCTTCGCGTACCACACGGGGACCTCGGCGACGTTTCGCATCTCGGCGCTCGACGGGACGGCATCCGGATGGGCCGGGCACGAATCGCACCGCGCGGGGGACATCGACGGTGAGGCGCTCGCCGAGCGGGCGGTCGAGAAGGCGGTCCGGTCGCGGGAGCCGCGGCGGTGGGATCCGGGGCCGTACACCGTGGTGCTCGAGCCGTCGGCGGTCGCCGACCTCCTCCAAGACATGTCCTGGATCTCGTTCGGGGCGCTGCTCCTCCAGGAGGGCAGGAGCTTCCTTTCCGGGAAGCTGGGGCGGAGGGTCATGGGAGAGAACATCACGCTGCGCGACGACCCGCACCATCCGCTCCATCGCGGGAGCCCCTTCGACGCCGAGGGGATGCCGACCCAGCCCGTCACGATCATCGAGCGGGGCGTGGCGCGAAGCCCGGTCTACGACCGCCGGACGGCGGCGAAGGAAGGGCGGGAGAGCACCGGCCACGGGCTACCCGTCCCGAACACGTACGGGCCGCTCGCCCGGCACCTCGTGCTCGAGGGGGGCGAGGGATCGGTGGAGGATCTGATCGGGGGAGTCGAGCGGGGCCTCCTCGTCACCCGGGTCTGGTACACGAACGTCGTCGACCCGAAGACGGTCACCCTGACCGGCATGACCCGCGACGGCCTGTTCGCGATCGAGCGCGGGAGGATCTCGCACGCCGTCCGCAATTTTCGGTTCAACCAGAGCGTGGTGGAGATGCTGGGCGGGGTGGAGGCCATGTCTCGGGCCGAGCGCTCGGGCGGCGTGGTCTGCCCCGGGCTCAGGGTCCGGAACTTCCATATGTCGAGCGTTACGGAGTTCTAGAAAAATTTGCTTTGCGGCGTGTTCGGGTGTGCCCTATAATGCGCGCTGAGCGGTGCAGCGGACCTGGCCGCTTCGAAGCATGCCGTCCCCCCCCACCAGATCGTCATCGGGTTCCCCCTGCTCCGGATCGATTGCAGCCGTTTGGTGACGTGTCCGAACTACGCGACAGCGTCCGCAGCGGGGTGTGCCGGAACCTGTCAAGCGGCCGCGTGACAATGAATTGGCTTGACGGACACCCCCCAGGCTCGCGTACAGTACGCCGGGGTTCGAAGACAGTTCGGTCCAAGAAAGGAGCGATCGCACGCATGTCCAGCCCGACCGTTCGTCGCGGGTTCCGACCGGCCATCACGCATATCGCCGCGCTCCTCCTCCTCGCCTTCCTCTCCGCCGTCGCGGCCGCTCCGGCCGGGGCCCAGACGGGCGCCATTACCGGAAAGGTGACCGACGACAGCGGGGTCGGCGTTTCCTACGTCAGCGTGCTGCTCAAAGGAACGACCCTGGGCGCCCTCACCAACGCCGAGGGGAAGTACACGATCATCAAGGTTCCCGTCGGCACGTACACCCTGACCACGAGGCTCGTCGGTTTCGCTCCAAGCGAGAAGTCGGGTGTCCAGGTGAACGCGAACCAGACGGCGCTCGTGAACTTCCAGATCACCGAGAAGGCGGTCCAGATGAAGGTGGTCGACGTGAAGGGTGACGTCAAGCTCGCCATCCGCAAGAAGGACAGCTCCACCAAGCAGATCGTCACGGCCGAGGATCTGCGATCGCTCCCCGTCGATAACTACAAGGACGCGATCGCCCTCAAGGCGGGGGTCATCAACCAGGGCGGAGAGCTTCACTTCCGCGGCGGTCGCGGCGACGAGGTGCTCACGATCGTGAACGGGATCGCGAGCCGCAACCCGCTCCGCGCGGAAGGAGTGGATCTCGGGCTCCTCGCGGTCTCCTCCAGCGAGCAGGTGCTCGGAGGCCTCGACGCCCAGTACGGGAACGCGCTCTCGGGCGTGATCAACCTCACGACGCGCGAGGGCGGCGACAAGTTCGGGGGCGAGATCCGCTACTTCACCGACCGCTACGGAGAGGCCGACAAGTCCTTCAACAATTTCGAGCGGCTCAGCACCGGGTTCGGCGGACCGTTCCTCTTCCCGAAGACGAACTACTACATCTCCTTCGAGGGCACCTACAGCGACACGTATCTGCGAAGCACGTCCCGCCACAAGGAGCACCGGTTCCTCGATTTCATCCGGATCGGGAACAAGCAGTCCAACAGCGCGAAGCTCTCCGGAAAGCTGACGTTCAAGGTCAGCCCGAATCAGAAGATGAACGTCGAGGTGATCAAGAACCGGAGCCTGGCGGGCCGGTTCAACAACCGCTGGAATCGGGAGGGATACGTCCAGGTCGTCCAGGATTCGACGGCGCCCACCGACGGGACCATCACGACGCGGTACGGAGCCTGGTCCTACTATCAGGTCGACTCGACCTACATACCCGTGAATACCGCGGACCACCTGCCCGTGGGCGAGGAGGACTACCTCCAGACCGCGCTGACGTGGAAGCACACGCTGGGAGTGGGCTCCCTCTACAACCTGCGCGTCTCGCGCCAGCAGTGGAACTCCACGAGCGACGTGCTCGACCGGCTGCCGTGGGAATACCAGCAGCAGCCCAATCAGTACTACGACCCGCAGAACCGGCTCGACGGCCCGTACTACGTGACGAACGGGGACTACCCCTTCTTCGAGCGGAAGCGGACCGTCACCTACACGCTGAACGGGGATTTCTCGAAGAAGATCGGCACGCACAATTTCATGATGGGCGGGGATATCAACTACAACGACCTCGGCTTCTTGAGGACGAGCTTCCCGAACGTCATCACCGGGCAGGGGCTCTACGGCGCGGACCGGGACGAGTTCCGGTTCTTCAATCCCGAGGGATCCTTCTTCGTCCAGGATCGTTGGGAGTACGAGGGGATGGTGCTGAACGCGGGGGTGCGCTACGACAACTTCTCCGTCGGGAACCAGATCTCATCGGCGGAGGTCCTGGATCGCGTGAAGACGCAGATCAGCCCCCGGATCGGGATCGCCTATCCGATCTCGGACCGCGACGTGATGAGCTTCCACTACGGACGGCTCTTCCAGGTGCCCGACCGCCAGTTCATCTACCAGGGCCGGCTGATCTCCGCGACGGCCCGCGGGAACCCGAACCTGGAGCCCCAGACCACGATCAGCTATCAGTTGGGCGTGCAGCATTTGTTCAGCAAGGACATCTACGGGCAGTTCGGGGTCTACTTCAAGGATATCTTCGGCCTGCTCACGACGGTGGACACGGCGATCCCGGGCTTCGCGCTCACGGTGCCGACGTATGTGAACTCGGACTATGCTTCTTCGCGCGGCCTCGAGTTCACGCTCATCAAGCGGTTCAGCCACGGCTTCTCCGGCGAGATCAACTATACCTACGGGAACGCGACGGGAACCGCCTCGGACCCGAACCGCGCGCTTCCGACGACGGGGAACCTGCGTGACCAGTTCAAGCCGACGTCCGAGCAGCCGCTCGATTGGGATCAGCGGCACAACGTCTCCGCTACCCTGAGCCTCGGGAACGAGAAGGATTGGCGCGCCTCGTTCATCTATGTGTTCGGAACCGGGTTCCCCTTCACGCCGCACGCCCGCGAAGAGCGCCGGCAGAACCCGGATCAGGAGAATTCGAGGAGGCTGCCCTCGACGTCGACGCTCTCGATGCAGGGAGAGCGTTTCTTCCGCGCATGGGGCCAGAATCTGACGCTGTACGTGCAGGGCTCGAACCTTCTCGACGCGAGGAACGTCGGTTCGAAGGACGATCTCCAGCCGGATCTGTGGCCTCCCGGATCGATCAACCCGCAGTCGTACATCGTGTACTATACGGAGACGGGGCACGCGGGCGGGGCGTTCCTGACCCAGGACCGGGACGGAGACGGTCGCGAGGATTGGTTCCCCGTTCACGACCCGCGGGTGTTCCAGCAGGGACGCACCATCCGAGTCGGCCTCGGGGTGCAGTTCTAGCGGGACAAGCGGCGGGCGACCGTTGGATCACCAAAGCCGGGGGGACCAACTGCGCAAGGGGGACGATCGAATGAGCATGCGACGCCGAACGGCGATCGTCATGGCGGCAACGGGTCTTTGGTTCGGCGTCTGCGCGTTCCATGAGCTGCCCCAGGATGCGCCCGACGGGGGGACTCGGAGCTTTCACAAGCTGTTCCGGCTGGACGGCAAGTTCGTCCACAACGTGGGCAGGCTCCAGCTCCAGATCACAAACTTCGGCGAGACCGGCAACCAGAACAACCCGAGCCGCACGACGGTTCCTTCCGCGGAATGGCCGGCGGGATCGGGGAACGATCATCTGTACGCGGCGGGCCTCTGGGTCGGGGCGCTCGACCCGAGCGGGATTCCGCACGTTTCGACTGCAACCTACCAGCGGGAGTTCTCGCCCGCCATCTTCCCTCAAGACATCTGCGTGTCCCTCCCGATCGAGCAGGTCGCGGACGTCCGCGAGTCCTACGAGGGCATCCCGGGCGGCAACCGCGTCATCTCGGCAAGCGTCGATCCCGACGACGACGGAGACGGCCTCATCGACGAGGATTTCCTGAACGGGATCGACGACGACGGCGACGGCCGGTGCGACGAGGATTACGCAGCGATCGGCCAGCAGATGCTCGCCTGCGAATACAGCGACGACGAGCCCACGACCCGCATCATCTTTCCCGAGCACGTGCCGCTCGGGGTCAAGATCCAGCAGACGAGCTACGCCTGGGCCACGCCCGGGCAGAACGACTTCGTCGGGATGGACTACAAGATCATCAACCGGAGCGGCCGCGCCCTCCGGAACGTGTTCGTGGGGATCTTCGCCGACATGGATCTCGGGAACCGCGCGATTCCCGGCTATTTCCTCGACGATCAGGCGGGGCTGATCGATTCCACGGTGAGGTACGTCGGGGCGACCGGCGATTTCGTGAAGCGGCGGATCCAGATGGGGTACATGTGGGACAACCCCGACAATCCCGCGCGGCCGCAGGACAACCAGGGAGGCGATGCCCCCGGTTATTTCGGCTGCATGTTCCTGAACCACACGACCGATCCGAGCGGGGCCATCGCGCCGCGCCGTGTCGGGATCACGGCGTTCAAGTTCTTCTCGGGATCGGCGCCGTTCGCCGCGGGCGGGGATCCGGAGAACGACGCGCAGCGCTACCAGCTCATGTCCGATCCGCAGCTCAACCCCGATTTCGTGGGACAGGTCCTTTCGGCGCGGCCGCTCGATTACCGATTCGTCATGGCGACCGGTCCCTTCCGGTCGATTCCTCCGGATTCCTCGCTGACGATCTCGGTGGCGTGGGTGATGGGATTGGGGCGTGGTCCCTCGTTCTCGGGCGGGACGCTGATCGACAACGCGATCCAGGCGCAGCAGGTGTTCGACGGGTTGTACACGGATTTGGACGGGAGCGCGTTGACGGGGTCGTGCGGGAAGGAGACGTGTCTTCAGAACACGCAGATCGGGGGACGTGGGTTCACGTATTCGATTCCGGAGTCGTCGTTGTGTCGGCTTCGGTTCCATCAGGACGTGGGGACGGTGCCTGGGTTCGAGGACGTGCCGGCGTGGGATCCGAACACGCCGTGTCAGAATCAGCAGGAAGGGAAGTACGTGTGTCAGGACGCATTGGGGGGGACGATCCCGAACGGAGGAGCGCACTGCGCGTCGAAGGACACGTTGAACATCCAGATTGTGTCGCCGGCGTGCACGTATGTGGATTTTGATTGTGACGTGAACACGGGGCAGGGGGGACGGGAGCATTTGGTGAATTGGGTGGCTGCGGCGCCGTTGCCGGCGCCGTTTTACGCGGGACGGGACGGGGCCGGGGAGGTGTCGGATTTCCTTCGTGGGTATCGGACGCAGGCGGATTCGACGCGGGTGTCGGCGTGGTTTTTCCCCGGGGATCGTCGGGTGACGTTGAAGTGGAGCAATTTTGCGGAGCAGGTGCGGGACGCGCAGCGTGGGAATTTGAAGGAGTTCATCGGGTATCGGATCTATCGTGCGGCGGGGTGGAAGCGGCCGTTGGGGACGAATGCGCCGTC
>JACQPZ010000052.1 GCA_016207265.1 Candidatus Latescibacterota bacterium
GGCCAAGGTCGTGAACTTCGGCGTTCTCTACGGCATGGGTCCGGTCCGGCTCGCGCGCGAGCTGAATCTCTCCCGCGCGCTCGCCGCGG
Source organism: Candidatus Latescibacterota bacterium (assembly GCA_016207265.1). GTDB lineage: Bacteria > Eisenbacteria > RBG-16-71-46 > SZUA-252 > SZUA-252 > WS-7. The sequence goes on from JACQPZ010000052.1 coordinate 90, forward strand.
CGTTCATCGAAGAATACCGGAGGACGCTCGCCGGGGTGGCCGCCTATCTGGACCAGGTTCTCGACCTCGCGCGGTCGCGCGGATACGCCGAGACGATCTTGAAGCGACGGAGGCCGTTGCCCGCGCTCCACTCCGACGAGGGCGCGCGCCGCTCCGAAGCGGAGCGCGCGGCCGTCAACACGCCGATCCAGGGATCGGCGGCGGACCTGATCAAGGTGGCGATGGTGCGGATCGACGCCCTCATGCGGGAGCGGAGCGGATTCGGGTCCCGCATGATTCTTCAAGTGCACGACGAGCTTCTCTTCGAGACGGACGAGGACGAGCGGGAATCCCTCACCGCGCTGGTCCGCGAGGTCATGGAGCACGCCCTGCCGCTCCGCGTGCCGCTCCGGGTCAACGTCGGCCGCGGGAGGAGCTGGGCCGAGGCGCACGCCTAAATCGCTTGACCCCGATCGACGGACGCCCATAGGTTGCAACGATGCTCCGGATCGGAGTGACCGGGCTCATGGCCTCGGGCAAGTCGACCGTGGCGAGGCGGTTCGAGGAGCGGGGCGCGCGACTCGTCGACGCCGACTCGCTGGGGTGGGAGGCGCTCCGGCGCCCCGACGTCCGGGACCGACTGAGGGAGCGGTTCGGGGACGCGATCCTGACGAGGGAAGGGACGGTGGATCGGGGCGTCCTGGGGCGGATCGTCTTCCGGGACGCGGCCGCCATGGAACGATTGAACGCGGTGGTGCAGCCGGTCCTCATCCGAATGGTGCGGGAGGCGCTGGCCGAGCGTCCCGAGGACGGCGTGGTGGTGCTGGACGCTGCGCTCTTGAGCGTCTGGGGGCTCGAGCCCGAGCTGGACGCAGTCGTCGAAGTGCTCGCGCCGGTAGCGGCGCGGATCGAGCGGCTGCGCGCTTCGAAGCGCTTCGCGGATCCCGAGGCGCGCGAGCGGATCGAGGGGCAGGTCCTTCCTCCGGTCGGCGCGAGCAAACGCCATTGGCGGATCGAGAACGCGGGCTCGCGGTCGGATCTCATCGATCGCGCCGACCGGACCTGGGACGAAATCATGCGGCTTCGCCCGCGGGAGAATACCGGCTAGAATCGGGGCGACAAGCGGAGGTGCCTGAACGATGGAATTGCTCGCGATACGAAAGCGGCTCGAGGAAGGACGCCAGATTCTGGCGCAACTCGGGAGATTCCTTTGACGTCGATCAAAGGGAGCGGCGGGGCGAGGAACTCACCGCGAAGATGGCGGCCCCCGGTTTCTGGGAGGACTCGGAGTCGGCGCAACGAGTCGTTTCCGAGCTGAAGTCGCTCCGCCGCGTCACGGAGCCCTATCGAGCGCTCGAGCGCGAGGTCGGGGATGCGGAAGGGCTGATCGCCCTCCTCGAGCAGGAGCCCGACGAGGGGCTCGCCGGAGAGTTGGATCGCCAGTCGCAGGACCTCCTGCCGAGAATCCGCGCGCTCGAGCTGCAGAGCCTCCTCGCCGAGGAGAGCGACGCGCACGGCGCGATCCTCACGATTCATCCGGGCGCAGGAGGGACCGAGTCACAGGATTGGGCGCAGATGCTCTTCCGTATGTATACCCGCTACCTGGAGCGGCGCGGGTTCGCCGCCCAGGTCCTCGACCTCCAGCCCGGGGAGGAGGCGGGCCTCAAGGACGCCACGATCGAGGTGGACGCGGCGTACGCGTACGGCTATCTCAAGGCGGAGCGCGGCGTGCACCGGCTCGTCCGCATCTCTCCCTACGACGCGAACCACCGCCGACACACCTCGTTCGCGTCCGTGTTCGTCTATCCGCTCGCCGAGGGGAACGGGGACACGCCCATTCCGGAGGGCGACCTCCGCATCGACACGTTTCGCGCGAGCGGCGCCGGCGGCCAGCACGTGAACAAGACGGAATCGGCGGTCCGCATCACGCACCTGCCCACCGGAATGGTCGTCCAGTGCCAGAACGAGCGCTCGCAGCATCGGAACCGCGATTCGGCAATGAGAATCCTGAAGGCGCGGCTCTACGCGCTCAGGCTCGAGGAGGACACGAAGCGGCGGGAGGCGCTCACGGGAGGCAAGAAGGAGATCGCATGGGGGAGCCAGATCCGATCCTACGTGTTCCATCCGTACACGCTCGTCAAGGACCACCGCACGGACCTGGAAGCCCGCGACGTGCGGGCCGTCATGGACGGGGACCTCGACCCCTTCATCGACGCGTACCTGAGACACAAGGAGCTACGGTGACGCCGGCCGGGAGAGGGCATCCCGATCGCCGCGCGCTTTGCCACGGTGCCCCCGCGTGAATCGGCAGATCTTCCGCGAGTACGACATCCGCGGTATCGCCGACCGCGATCTTAAGGACGACGTCGTGCGCGCCGTCGGACGCGCCTTCGCGCAGCGCATGGCGGAGCGGGGGCTCAAGACGATCGCGGTCGGACGAGACGTGCGCCTCTCGTCCCCGCGCATCGCCGCGGCGCTGATCGAGGGGCTCCGCGACCAGGGAGCGGGCGTCCTGGACGTGGGCCAGGTGCCCACGCCGGCGCTCTATTTCGCGATCCTGCATCTTAAGGCCGGTGGGGGGGTCATGGTGACGGGCAGCCACAACCCCATCGAATACAACGGCCTCAAGCTCTCCGAGGGCGTTCAGTCGCTCCACGGATCCGAGATCCAGGATCTCGCCGCGCGCGCGTCGTCCGCGGGCGCACGAGACGGACGCGGGTCCCTCGAGTCGGTCGCGATCGACGAGGCATACCTTCGCGACCTTACGGGCCGCATCCAACTGAAGCGGCGCCTCCGGGTGGTCGTGGACCCGGGGAACGGCGCGGCGAGCATTCTCGGGCCCCGATACCTTCGCGCCCTCGGCTGCGAGGTGGACGCCATCTTTGCGGAGCCCGACGGCCGATTCCCGAACCATCTTCCGGACCCCACGGTGCCCGCGCTGATGCGGCCGCTCCAAGAACGCGTCCTGGTCTCGGGGGCGGATCTCGGCATCGGGTTCGACGGGGACGCGGACCGGGTCGGCGCGGTCGACGAGCAGGGGCGCCTCCTCTACGGCGACCAGCTCCTCGGGCTCTACGCGGCCGACGTGCTCGCCCGGAGGCCGGGCAGCCCCATCATCTTCGAGGTCAAGTGCTCGCAGGGGTTGGTCGAATGGGTGCGCGAGCGCGGAGGAACCCCGATCATGTGGAAGGCCGGCCACTCGCTCATCAAGGCCAAGATGCGCGAGACGGGAGCGCCGCTCGGCGGGGAGATGTCGGGACACATGTTCTTCGCGGACGAATTCTACGGCTACGACGACGCGCTCTACGGGGCGGCGAGGCTCCTGCGCATCGTCGCCGCGGAGGCGACCCCTCTCTCCGAGCGGGTGGATTCCTTGCCGCAGGCGAAGTACGTCTCGACGCCGGAGATCCGCCTCGACTGTACCGACGAGCGCAAGTTTGCTATCGTAGACGAGGTGCGGGAGCACTTCCGGGCCCGTTACGACGTCGTCGACGTGGACGGCGTGCGGGTTGAGTTCGGCGACGGTTGGGGCTTGGTCCGCGCGTCGAACACCCAGCCGGTGCTGGTCGTGCGGTTCGAGGCGCGCGGCAAAGACCGCCTCCGGGCGATCGCCGGCGAGATCTACGAGGTGCTTGCACGGTTTCCCGAGGTGACGATCCCCGCGCTCCAGGTCTGAGCGGCGTCTCCCTCGCGTCCCGCCGGAAGGAATCCACGTGGTGTCATCTCGGACCGCGCTCTTCGCGCTCCTGATTCTCGCGTTCCCCTCGCCGGGTCGGGCGCAGGACGAGCTTCTCGTCAACGACGACCGCGTGCCGAGACCCCAATTCGCGCCGCGGGTCGCGTTGGGGCAGACGGGTTCGCTCGTCGTGTGCTGGGCGGACGGGCGAAACGGTCCGGACGCGTTCATTGATTTCGACGTCTACGCCATGACCGTCCGCGATCCGCTCGCGCTCGGCTCCACCGTGAACCGCAGATTGAACGACGACACCTCCCTCGCGATCCAAGGCGCCCCGGACATCGCGGCGAGCCCCTCCGGCGGATTCTTCTGCGTCTGGGAGGACAGCCGGGCCAACAATCCGGATATCTTCGGCTCGGCGCTCGACTCGCTCGGCGTCCGCGTCACGCCGAATCTCAGGATCAACGACGACGCCGGATTCGACGTGCAGCGGAACCCGCGACTCGCGTCCGTCGGCGCGGATCGATACCTCATCGTGTGGGGAGACCAGCGGAAGGGCCAATCGGACATCTACGCCTCGATCCGGAACGTGAGCGGAGCGCCGTTCGCACCGAACTTCGCCGTGTCGGGCGATACGGTCGGCTTTCAGGGCGAGCCCGCGGTGGCCTCGAACGCGGGCGGCCTGAGCCTCGTCGTCTGGCGTGATGGTCGGGAGGGCGGGAGCGTGTTCGGAGCCACGTTCGACATCTACGGCCAGTGGATCGACGCGAACGGGAATCCGATCGGCGGAAACTTCAAGGTCAACGACACGTCGGGCCCGCAGCAGAACGAGTCGCCGACGGTCGCGGCGGATCCGTCACAGGGATTCGTCGTGGCCTGGATCGACAAGCGCCTCGGCACGTCCGTGGATCCGGGCGACGTCTACGCTCAGCGCTACGGGTCCGACCGCTCGCTGATCGGATCGAATGTGAGAGTGAACGATGACGCGCTGGGCCGGAACCAGCGCAACGTCCGGGCGGCGGCGGGGCCCGACGCCGCGTATCTCTTCTGGGAGGACCAGCGGCTGGGAACCGGCCTCGACGCGAACGTCGAGGCGGCGCGGGTTCCGTACGGTCCCGCCGCCCCGGGGGTCAACGACCAGGTCAACGAGGGGACCGAGAGCCGGCAGGGGACTCCCGGCGCGGCATGGGACGGGCGCGACGCGTTTCTCGTGGCCTGGGAGGATTCCCGGAACGGTCCTCCCGACGTGTTCGCGATTTCCTACGTGTACGGCGGCGCTTCACGTGGGTTCGACACGCAATTGAACGACGACGCGGCGCGGAACGACCAATGGAGGCCCCGACTGGGGCGCGGCCCGGGGGAATTCCTGCTCACGTGGATCGACCGGCGCAACGGGGCGAACGATCTCTACGGCCAGTGGCTCGCCGCGAACGGCGGCCGCGACGGGACGAATCTGCTCCTCTATCCGGATACGGGGCTGAGCTTCGCCGTCGCGAGCGCCGCCGCGGTGTCGACGGCCGGTCCCGCGCTGGTCGCCGCGCAGGTGACGCGCGACTCGGACGCGGGCGAGATCCGCGGATTCCTCCTGCCGACGACCGGAAGCTCGCCCTCGCGGAGCTTCTGGATCAGCGACTCCCTCCAGAGCGCCCAGGCGGAGCCCGCCGTCGCGGCGGGGAACGGGGAATTCGCGGCGGCGTGGATCGACTCGCGGGGAAGCGCTCCGCGCATCTACGGCCAGCGGCTCGCGCTGGACGGAGGTCGGATCGGCGTCAATCATCCGCTCCTCCCCGTGGAGCCTTCCGATCCTCCGTTCGATCTGGATCTCGCGCCCGACCCGCTCGGAGGGTACTGGCTCCTCTACGCGGAAGGGGCCTCGGCGGACCAGAGGATCTGGATCGTCCACCTCGACCCGGCGCTCGAGCCGGACGCGTCCCCGATCCCGATCGCGCCGGGCGAGAGCGGACCCAAGCAGGACGCGGCGCTTTCGGTGTCCGCCGCCGACGGGCGGCTGGAGATCGTATGGCAGGGGTTGAACCCATCGGGGACGAGCGCGGTCTATCACGTCGCGCTTTCGAGCGGCGGAGTAGAGCTCGGCCCCGTGCTCGCCCTCGGCGACCCTGCCTTCGCCGGCGCGAGGAGCCGCCCTTCCATCGCGGCGCTCGACTCGCGATCCATCGTCACGTGGCAGGAGAAGCGTGACGGAAACTGGAGCATCTGGATGCAGGTGCTCCAGGGCGGCGTGAGCCCGTCCAGCGGAGTCGTCCGTGTCGACGAGGATCCCGGTCAGGCGGATCAGCTCGACCCGGGCGTCGGAA
>JACQPZ010000050.1 GCA_016207265.1 Candidatus Latescibacterota bacterium
CCCCAGGGCCGCTCGGTCGTCGTGGACATCGGCGGCGGCAGCACCGAGATCATCTGCGGAGAAGGGGAGGAGGGGACTCAGCTCATCAGCCTGGAGCTGGGCTGCGTCCGGCTCACCGAGCGCCTCATCCGCACCGACCCTCCAGCGGACGAGGAGCTGGGGCGGATCCGGGCGCACGTCAGGGAAGTGTTCGCGGAGAAGCTCGGTGCGTTCGGCGGGGGTCACGTCGAGCGGGCGATCGGTGTCGGCGGCACCGTCAGCGCGTTCGGAGCCCTGGACTTGGGCCTCACCAAATACGACCCCTCCCGGATCGAGAATCACCTCCTCAGCCGTGAGCGCATCTCTACGATCGAGAAGCACTTGTGCTCGATTCCCTTGAGCCAGCGCAGGGATCTGGCCGGGGTGAGCCGCGGGCGGGCGGACATCATCCCCGCGGGCGCGGTCATCCTCGCGGAATTCGTGAACCGATTCCCGGTCGACGGGGTCTACGTATCAACGAGGGGGCTTCGGTACGGACTCGTGATCAGCGAGGCGAGAAGGGCCTGGAGGGGCCAGGGGCAGCCCGTCGGCAACTAATCTAGCCCCGGACCCTCTCCCGGAGCGTATTTCCCTTGACGCGGCTAACTGGACGGGATATATTCTTTTACAAAGGGAAGTGTATGTGGCGGGCGGTTGGTCCCCATGGGACTCCCTCCCGGCTTCCGGTCACGCATCCGGAGCCCATCAACGCCCGCGCGCACGCACTCACAAACATAGCGTCTCGGGCGACCGAATTTTGCCGGGTGTAATCTTCTGAGGAGCATTACATGAGGATCCGGGTTTTGGGTCGCTTCATCGCCGCGTTCGCAGTCCTCACCTTGTTCCTGTGTCTCCTCCCAGTGAGCACACAAGTTGCCGTCGCCAAACCCATCAACTGGAATTCGGACGAACCTGCGCCCGATGATCCTCCGAAGGGGGACAACGACGGCGTCGTGCTCAAATCGGGCAGCATCAAGTCCGACACGGCGCGCTGGGGAGCGTGGAATACGGTGATCGTCTCCGGGCATCGGTACAACCTGGGCGGGCTGCGCGGGTACTACGCGATGATGATGCTGCGCTACTGGTCGTTCTGGGTGCGGTAGTCGCGTTTTCGAGCACTTCCGCGCGCAGCGATTCGGATTCGGCAGTCGAGGGCCGGTATGGAAGGATTCGTTTCGAAAGACCGTCCGAGCATTCCGAAGCGGGCCCCTGGGGATCCCCCGCCCAAGCTGGTCGTGGAGGCGGGCGAGAAGGGGGACCGCAAGGCTCAGGAGCTCGGCGATCTCTACTTCGCCGCGGATAACTTCGCCGTAGCGCTCGAGTACTATCGTCGCGCTCTCGAGCTCGAGGGGCGTCGGGGGGACCGCCGCGGACAGGAATCCCTCCTCCGCATCGGCACCCAGATCGTGGAGTGCCTCCGCCACCGGGGAGACCTGAACGAGGCCGTGGAGGCTCTGCACGACCTCCACCGGAAGCTCCGCCCCCACGTCACGCGCGAGCAGATCGGAAGGCTCTCTTCGCGCCTCGGAATCCTGCTCTTCGAGCGGGGCCGCTACCGGGCCGCGCACCGCGCCGCGTCGCTCGCCTACCGGCTGCTTCGGGACACGTCGCTCAATCTCGACCTGGGCCACACCGAGATGTGCCTGGGGGCGATCGCGCTCCGCACCGGCGAGTGGGGCTCTGCGCGCGAGCACTTCGAGAGCGCGATCGCGACGTACCGGCGGGCCGACTACCAGAGCGGGATGGCCGCCGCGTACAACAACCTCGGCCTCCTCCACAAGAACCAGTGCCGGTTCAAGGAATCGGTCCGGTTCCTGGAGCAGGCGCTCAGGATCAGCGAGCGGTCGGGGCACTTCCACGACGCGGCGACCTACGTGCACAACCTCGGCATCGTGCACGACAAGATGGGCGACTGGGACCTGGCGGAGGAGCACTACCGGCGCGGGCTCCAGATGTACACGGAGGTGGGCTACGCCGCGGGGCGCGCGCGCGCCCTGAGCTGCCTCGGGAACCTGAAGCGCAAGCGGCGCGACTGGGTCGCGGCGGAGGAGCTGATCCGCGAATCGCTCGCGCTTGCGACGGAGCGCGGCTACCCGCGCGAGACGATTCTCGCCCGGGAGGCGCTCGGCGATTTCCATCTCGACCGGGGCGCATTCGCCGAGGCGCGCCGCGAGTTCGAGACCGCCCTCGCGATGACCGACCAGGTCGCGCCCGACTCCGATCTCGCAGTCGAGCTGATCCGCAGGCTCGGCGAGGTCCATCTGGCGGAGGGCGATCTGGCCCTCGCTGCCCGCCACGCGGAGCGCGCGCTCGCGATCGCGCGGCGCCTCGGGGACCGGATCGAGGAAGCCTGCTCGCTTCGGCTCATCGGGCTCACCCGGACGGAGGAGGGGGATCTGGACGCCGCCCGGACCTATCTCGACCAGGCGAGCGGGATCCTCGAGCAGATCGCGAAGCGCTACGAGCTGGCGCGGCTCTGTCTCGCGGCCGGCCTCGCGTGGAGGAAGCGCGCGCGCCGCGGCAAGTCGCGCGCCATCCTGGACGAGTCGGTGTCCTACCTGCGCCGCGCCGCGGCCGGGTTCGAGAGCTTCGGCCTGTGGGGACTCACGGCGGGGGCGCTCCTCGAGCTTGCGCGAAGCAAGATGCTGCGGGGTCTCGTGGACGAGGCGGTGATCGATCTCGACCACGCGTCCTCCCTCCTCGCCGACCACGACGACCCTGTGCTCGAGCGCGGCGTCGAGGAGCTTCGCCGCGAAGTGGAGCAGGGCCTCATCGAGGGGACGGCCGAGCAGAGCAACGAGTTCGCCGCGTTCGACGAGATCCGGCGCATCCTCCGGGTGGAGGACGGCGAGGGCACGGTCCAGGAGATCCTCTCGCTGCTCGTCCGCCGGTCGGGAGCCGCCCGCGGATGCGTGGTCTCTCCCGCGTCCGGCGACGGGGGGGCCTCGGTGCTGGCTGCGACCGGCATGTCGCTCCGCGTGGCGCAGGACCTCGTGCGCGAGATCCTGGCGCGCATCGGACAGGACCGGCTGGGATCCGGGCCCGTCGTCTCGAGCCGCGCGGGCGCGGATCCGCGGTTCCGGGATTTTCCCGCGACCCACGCGCTGAGTCCGAGAACGAGCCTCGCCATCATGCCGCTCTCGCTACCCTCGGGGCTGGGCGGGCTCCTCTATCTGGACCGGCCCACGGACGGCCCGCTGGGGCCCTTCAAGCAGCGCGAGGTGAACCTCATCGCGGTCCTGAGCAACTACGTCGCCGTCGCGATCCTCGAGCAGCAGCGCCGCGAGCTGGCGCGGGAGAACGTCTCCCTGCGCGGCAGGCTCCTCGGGACCGCGAACCATCACGGCATCGTCACGCGGAGCCGCGAGCTTCTGGAGATCCTCTCGTTGCTCGAGCGGGTCGGCCCCAGCGACGCGACGATCCTCATCGAGGGCGAGACCGGGAGCGGCAAGGGTCTCCTCGCGCGCGCCATCCACGCCTCGAGCAATCGCGCCGAGAAACCGCTGATCCAGGTGAATTGCGCCGCGCTCCCCGAGCAGCTCCTCGAGTCCGAGCTCTTCGGCCACGTGCAGGGAGCGTTCACCGGCGCCGTGCGCGAGAAGCCGGGCCTCTTCGTCGAGGCGAACGGTGGCACCCTCTTCCTCGACGAGGTGGACAAGACCACGATCACGATCCAGGGGAAGCTCTTGCAAGTGCTCGACAACCGCGAAGTCCGCCCCGTGGGCGGAAACAAATCCACGAAGGTGGACGTCCGGGTCCTCTGCGCCACGAACGTGAATTTGAAGACGCGGATCGCGCGCGGCGAGTTCCTCGAAGACCTCTACTATCGGCTCAACGACATCTGCTTCCGCGTGCCGCCGCTCCGCGAGCGTCCGGAGGACATCCCGCTCCTCGTGGACTACTACAGCCGGCGGTTCGCGTCGGAGATGGGGAAGGAGATGGGCGGGGTCGAGCCCGACGTGCTCCGGCTCTTCGCCGAGCTGCCGTGGCGCGGGAACGTCCGCGAGCTGGAGAAGGTGGTCAAGCGCATGGTGGTCCTGGCGAACCGGGCGGAGCCGCTCTCGCTAAGGCTCGTGCCGCGGGAGCTTCTGCGCGTCGAGGAGGAGACAAGCGAATCTCCGGCCACCTTGAAGGCCGAGGTCGCGAAGGTGGAGCGGAGGCTCATCGGGCAGGCCCTCGAGCGCAACAACTGGAACAAGCTCAGGGCGGCGCGCGAGCTTTCGCTCAGCTATCCCACTCTTCTACAGAAAATCAAGCTCTACCAGCTTGACCGCAGGGTCTTCGTTCGGCAAAGGTCTTAAGTTTCTGCTATAAAACTTCTTTACTCCTTCAAGTCATTCAATCTCAATTAGATCCGAAATATCCGCCGTTTTGTTGTAAATCCGGCCGCATTTCGGGGACGTGATGGGCCGCGCGGGGTCCCGTGGCGGGTGAGCATGTTCAACTCAGTAAGGCGTCCGATTCCAGATAGTTAGGCGGCTGGATCCGCCGATTTTGAATCGCCTTAATCAGTGGCATGCCGAATGCAATGGCTTAGCCTCCGGAGGGGGGGACCTCCAAGGAGCCCGCAGGTCCAGCCAGCGTTTGATGGTGGGTTAGCTGCCCGAACGAGCACCGGCCTTGTTCGAAGCAGCCGTAACTCAAAATGAGCTGGCGAGACCGGGGCTCATTTTTTTTTGCGCGCGGTCCCTGAGTCGCGGCCGTACCGCTCGCGGTCCCCCTCTTCGACCCGCTGTTTCCCTCCCGTCACACTGTCCCCGATCACCCACGCGATCGCCCTCCACCACGCCAGTCGCCTCGTCTCCGCAGTCTCCACCACCCCAAATGGTTACGCACGTCGGTGGCCTCGGCCCCGCGGGTGGCATGTGCCTTGCGGTTCGGGGTCTGCGAAGCGTTTGGCATTGTGATCACCGAAGGAGGTGCGAGCCATGATCCGAACGATAGTGAGAACCGGAGCAGTCGCTCTCCTGCTCCTTACGCTCGGATGCCATCGGGACAGGGTCACGAACGTGGTCCTGGACCTTCCCCCCCACCGCGTGGACGGTGTCTACAGCGTGACGGGGGACAGGGAGGTGACGATCCGCTGGAGGGCGAACCAGGAGAACGACATCGACCACTATAGGATTTACCGCAACCTGGCGCCGACCGGGACGTTCACGCTGGTCGGAACGACATCGCAGACCGAATTCGTGGACTTCAGCGTCACGAACGGGCAGACGTACTACTATGCCGTCTCGGCCGTGGATCGGGCGGGTCAGGAAAGCGCCGAGCTGAGCTACGAGAACGTGTTCGACACGCCTCGACCCGAGGGCTTCGGGGCGACCGTCACCAACACCTTCAGCGTGGACGGGACAAGCGGGTGGGACTTCTCCGCCCGGGCGCGGCGTTCTTCCCTCGACGCGCTGACCGATGTTTATTACGGTGCCGCGAACGGCCACACGATCGTCTACGCCGCGACGGGCACGGAAATCCAGGATGCGGGGTACGTGGCGCTTCGCGACGTGGACTTCGCGCCGCCGGCCGGATGGTCGGGCGACGGCGAGGTGGAAGCGATACCGGGACACAGCTACATCGTGCTGACGCGTGACGGCCACTACGCCAAATTCGAGGTCGTCTCGCGCGACAACTCGACAATGGTCTTCGACTGGGCGTATCAGATCGACGTCGACAACCCTGAGCTGACGAGGCGGGCCCCGCGATGAAACGATCTCTGCTGATCGGAGCGCTGGTATCCGGGCTGCTCCCCGGGACGGCGGCGGTGACCTCCGCCGCAGAGCGGGTGCCGGTCGAGCCGGCCGCGCGCGTCCGCAAGCTGGACGTGGACGTGTGGATCAACAAGGACGAGGGCGGCGTCTATCGGCCCGGGGAGAGCATGAGGGTGTACTTCCGGACGAACGGCGATAGCCACGTCCTGGTCTTCAACATCGACACCGACGGCTACGTCCATCTCATCTACCCCTATGGCGGCGGCGATACGCCGTTCGTCGAGGGCGGGCGGAGCTACCGCATCCCCGCCCGGAGCGATCCGTACGATCTCGTCGCCGACGGGCCTCCCGGCATCGAGTACGTCGTGGCGGTGGCGAGCCCCCACCCGTTCCAGAATCTGCCCTGGTATCTCTCGAGCGAGCGCGCGGACGGCGGGCCAGGGGGCCGCGGCTACGGGGACGAGTCCGACGAG
>JACQPZ010000056.1 GCA_016207265.1 Candidatus Latescibacterota bacterium
CCCAGATGGCGCGCCACCCGGACCGCGTAGCTCGCCACCCGAACCGAGTGCTCGTGCGTGTACGGGTCCACCGCGTCGAGGGCCACGCTCAGCGCCCGCACGAAGCTGACCAGATCCTCCTTGAGATCGGCATAGAGCTGGAGCGCGTACCGCGCGAAGAGGAGCGGAAGCACGAGGAGAAGGACGCCCGGGATTCCGGCCGCGACGCGCACCTGCGCGAAGAGAAGGCCGAACCCGATCGAGAGCGCGTGCTGGGGGACGCCGTCGCGGAACTGGTGCCGCCACACGCGGCCCGGCTCTTCCCCGGTGCGGGTCGCGAGGACGAGGCTCACCGCCCCGGTATTGAGCATGAAGTAGAGGGATCCCGCGATCAGCACCGGCAGGAGGTCGCGCGTGAGGTGCGGCGCGCCGAGCGACCCTCCGGCCGCGAGGTACGCGCATCCCGCGAGGATCGTCGTGGAGGCGTAGAGCCCGGCGTTCAGCGCCGCTTCGCCGGGGCGCTGGCGCACGATCAGAGTCTGCGCGGGAATCGTCGTGATCAGGTCGAGCGCGCCCGCGATCCACGGGCCGAAGAGGAGGATCGCGCCGACGTCGAGGATCGAGGCGATCGTCATCGTCCCGCCGCGGATCATGGGAACCGGCAACGCCTCCGCGACGAGGAGGAGGACGATCCAGACCCCGATCCCCCACGGATCCCAGCGCGTCGCCCGCACTTCCGGGCCGCCGAAGAGCGCGAGCAATACCGGCAGCGCGGCCATGAACGACGGCAGGAGGAGCCACCCGATGCGCGGAGCGCGCCTGCGGCCGTTCTCCCGCGCGCCCGCCGCGTTCGCCGTGAGGTCCGCTTCCAGGTTACGTCCCAACGGTCCTCCCCATGAGGGCTACGGGGCTCCGCACGGAGTGTGCCAGGGTGCGGGCCGCGGCGCCAGGGGGCAACTCGCACCGGGACTCGGAGGTCGGCGCGGCCGCGGGAATCGTCCGCGGCCACCGTGCCGTCGGGAACCCGACGGCGTCAACGCAGGATCCGCGGCGTGTCGTTCAGGCTGAAGCGGGTCATCTCCATGATCTCCTCCGCGCGGCGGAGGATCTCCTGCCGCTTCGCGCGGAGGAGCCCGCCCACGCCGAAGTCCTCGACCGTGAAGGAAGCCATCACGCACCCGTAGACCACCGCGGCCCGGAGCGTCCGATCGGTGAGGCGGCTCATGCGGGCGAGGGCGCCGAAGAACCCGCCCGCGAACGTGTCCCCGGCGCCGGTCGGATCGATCACGCTCTCGATCGGGAACGCCGGACACGTGAAGTAGAGTTCCCGGCCCTGGAGGAACGCGCCGTGCTCCCCCTGCTTGATGACGACGGTCTCCGGCCCCAGGCTCAGGATCGCGCGCGCCGCCCGATGCGTGAGCGACTCGCCCGTCAGCTCGCGCGCCTCCTCCTCGTTGATGAGCAGGATGCGCACGCGCTTGAGCGTCTCGAGAAGCTCTCCGCGCTTGCTGTGGATCCAGTAGTTCATCGTGTCGCACAGGACGAGACGCGGGCGCGCGAGCTGATCCAGGACTTCGCGCTGGAGCACCGGATCGATGTTGGCGAGGAACACGTTCCGGAACGAGCGGATCCCCTCGTGGAGCTTGGGCCGGAAGGTCTCGAAGACGTTGAGCTCCGTGCGCAGAGTCTCGCGCGTGTTCATGTCCTCGCTGTAGACGCCTTCCCACCGGAAGGTCTTTCCGCTCCGGATCTCGAGCCCCGAGAGATCGACCTCGGGGTGTTCGAGGGTCCGTCTCGCTTCCTCGGGGAAATCGGTCCCCACCACCGCGACCAGCGAGACGGGCAGGAAATGCCGCGCGGCCAGCGAGAAGTAGGCCGCCGATCCACCGAGGACCTCCTCGACGCGGCCCGCGGGCGTTTCGATCGTGTCGAGGCCGAGCGACCCGACGACGGCGATCGCCACGGCTACATGGACTCCGGGGCGCTCACGCCCATGAGGCCGAGGCCGCGGCGGAAGACGACCCCGGTCGCGCGCGTGAGGAGGAGCCGCGCCGCGGTCAGGGGCGCGTCCTGGGTCACCACGCGGTGCTGGTGATAAAACGAATGAAACTTAGCCGCCAACTCCTTGAGATAGACGGGGATGCGATGAGGCTCCCGATGCTTCGCCGCGGCGGCCACGAGGGATGGGAAAGCGGCGAGGCCGCGCAGCAAGGACAACGTCTCCGGCTCGCTCAGGCGATCCAGATTGGCCGACTCGCCCGCGGGGTCCGGCACGCCCTGCTCCCGCGCGAACTCCATCACGTGCGCGATCCGCGCGTGCGCGTACTGGACGTAGTAGACGGGATTCTCCTCGCTCCTCCGGGTCGCGAGCTCCATGTCGAAGTCGAGCGGGCTTTCGGACCGCCGCATGAGAAAGAAGAACCGGGCGGCGTCGACGCCGACCTCCTCCACCAGCTCCTCCAGGGTGATGAACTCCCCCGCGCGCTTCGACATCTTGACCGGCTCTCCCCCGCGCAGGAGCTTCACCCACTGGATGAGGATCACCTCGAGCCGCTCCCGGGGCCAGCCCAGGCCCTCGATCACCCCTTGCATCCGCTGGATGTGGCCGTGATGGTCGGGACCCAGAAGATCGATCAGGCGGTCGTACCCGCGCGAGAACTTGTCGTGGTGGTACGCAGCGTCCGCGAGGAAATACGTGGGCTCGCCATTCGAGCGGACGACGACGCGATCCTCCTGGTCCCCGAACGCCGTGGATCGGAACCAGAGCGCGCCGTCGCGCTCCTCGATCAGCCCGCGTTCCTTGAGCCGCGCGCAGGCCGCCTGCACGGCCCCGCTTCGGTGGAGCCCGCTCTCGCGGACCCACCGGTCCATCCTCGCTCCGAACCGGTCGAGATCGCGCCGCTGCTCCTCCACCATGCGGTCGATCCCCCACGCCGCGAAGCGCGCGCGCCGCTCGCGCTCGGCGAGCTTCATCCACTCGCGTCCCTGCGCTTCGTCGAGCCTCGACGCGAGGTCCGTCACGTAGCCGCCCGCGTAGCCTTCTTCCGGGATCGGGCCCGCTTCGACCCCGATCCGCTCCGCGAACCGAGTCCGGATCGAAGCCCCGAACAGCTCGGCCTGGAGCCCCCAATCGTTCGTGTAGAACTCGCCGCGCGGATCGTAGCCCGCTGCGGCGAGGATCCGGATCAGCGAATCGCCGATGCTCGCGGCGCGCGCGTTCACGACGTTGAGCGGGCCGGTCGGGTTCGCGCTCACGTACTCGACGAGGATCTTCTCGCTCAGCCCGGCGCGGGAGTTCCCGTACGAATCGGGATCGGAGAGGATGCGCCGGAGGTTCTCGGCGAGCCAGGCGGGCGCCAGCCGGAAGTTGATGAAGCCCGCCCCGGCCGGCTCGACGCCGCTCAGGACGTCCGGGTCGATCTCCAACGCGCGGATGAGGGCCGCCGCCACGTCGCGCGGAGGCTTGCGCGCGGTCTTCGCGAGGGCGAGGGCGACGGGCGTGGCCCAGTCGCCGTGGCCCGCCTCTCGGGGAACCTCGACTTCCACGCGCGCTCCGGCCGGAAGGTCGAATCCCGCCCGCCGGACGGCCGCTTCCAATCGTTCGACGAGATAGGCCTCAATCGGCCACGGTTTCTCGGTGGGCATCGCCCCAGAGCTTGTCGAGGAGGTAGTACTCGCGCGCACGCGCGTGAAACACGTGCACGACGAAATCCACGTAGTCGAGGAGGATCCAGCGGCGCGCCTCGTAGCCCTCCACGTGCCACGGCCTGATTCCGCGGGCGCGCATCCCCTCGTCGACCGCGTCGGCGATCGCGCGGGTCTGCACCTCCGACTGGCCGGTCGCGAGCACGAAGTAATCGCAGACCCCCTCGAGATCGCGCAGATCGAGGAGGATCACGTCTTCCGCCCGCTTGGAGAGCGTGAGGCGCGCCGCGAGGTGCGCGAGATCGTGGACCGAGGTGTCCGGTGCGGGTATGTGGCTCAACGCTCGCGGGTGACGGCGTAGCGAACGGCGGATTGCAGCGCCTCGCGGATCCCGGCGTCCGGAACGTGATCCAGCTCCTCTTCGGCGCGCGCGGCCAGAAGCGCGCTCCGCTCCTGGCTGTAGGCGACGCCCCCGTGCACGGTCACGAAGCGCACGACGTCGGACCAGTGCCCGTTCCGGAAATCGCGGGTTCTGATGAGATCCTCCATGTCCCGCCGCTCGGAGGCGGGCGCGTTCCGCAGCGCATTGATGAGCGGGAGCGTGATCTTCCCCCCGTCCAGATCGTTCCCCATCGCCTTTCCGATGACCTGCTCGGCCCCCAGGTAGTCGAAGAGGTCGTCGGTGATCTGGAACGCGAGCCCGACCGCCCGGCCGAAGCGGCCGAGCGCCGCCCGGCGGGCCGGGTCCGCGCCGCCCGCGTGGGCGCCCAGCTCGCAGCCCGCGGACATGAGGCACGCGGTCTTCTCCTCGATGATCCGCATGTACTCGGCCTCGCCGAGGTCGAGCCGGTTCTTCTGCTCGATCTGGCGAAGCTCTCCCTGGCTCATCCGATGCGTCGCCTCCGCCAGCAGGTCCATCGCCTCGTACATCTTCCGGGTGACGAGGATGGAGAAGGCCTTCGAATACAGGTAATCCCCCATGAGGATCGCGGTGTCGTTGTTGAAGGCGCTGTTGACCGTCGGGAGCCCGCGGCGGAGAAGGCTCTTGTCCACGCTGTCGTCGTGGATGAGGGTGGCCGTGTGGATCAGCTCGACGACCACCGCCCCGTGGACGGCTTCGTCCGTCGCCTCTCCGAATCCCCGGGCGGCGAGGAGGACCAGCATGGGACGGTATCGCTTCCCGTAGGCGCGATGCAGGTGCGCCCCGACGGCTCCCACCAGGCCCACGTCGCACAGGAAGGCCCGATCGAGCTCTTCCTGGAACCGCTCGAACGGCTCGGCGATGGGGCCTCGGATGGCCTCCAGCGATGGTGCTTCCGCGGGAAACGCTCCCGGCGCGTGTCTTGGAGCGGTCAAGGGACTCCTAGCGCTTGGTGTGCGTCGAGGTCGGATCGTCAGCCTAGGTGGCGGGGCCCGGGGTGTCAACCGAAAACCCGGCCCGGATCCGCGCGAGAAGCCGTTCCCGCTCGTTGAGCGAGGGCTCCTCGAGCACTTCCTCGAGGAGTTGATCCAGGATCCGGCCGACCGCGGGTCCCGGCCTCAGGCCGAGCTCCCGCATCACGTCGGTTCCGTCCACGGCGAGGTCGCGCACGGTCAGCGCTTCCTGCGCCTCGATGATCCGCGTGACCCGCGCGTTCAACTCGGCCAACGCGCGCGGGAATCCGGTCTTGAGGCCGTTCCCCACGTTGTCGGCGATCCGGAGATCGAAGAGATCCGCGATGTTCTCGATCCCGACCGACCGCATGAAGCGGCGGACGGCGGCGTCGGTCCACTCGGGGCGGTAGTCGAACATATGCTCGCGCACGAGATGGACGACGTCGTGGATCATGTCGCGCCCGAACCGGAGCCGGGTCATCGACTCCTCGGCCATCTGCCCGCTCACGAACTGGTGGTTGTAGAACGTCGCCTCCCCGTCCTCCCGCTCCTCCCGCGTGCGGGGCTTCCCCACGTCGTGGAAGAGCGCGGCGAGCCGCACGACAGGCTTCTCCACGGGGGCGGCGTCGCAGGTGTAGATCGTGTGGAAGTAGACGTCGTAGGCGTGATACCGGTTCTGTGGCACCGCGACGCACTCCTGAAGCTCGGGAAGCCACACGTCCAGAAGCCCCGAGCGGCGGAGCACTTCGAACCCGCGCGAGGGCTCCCGCGCCCGGAGCATCTTCAGAAGCTCGTCCTGGACGCGCTCGGCGGCGACCCGCGCCACCTCCCCGCGCGCCTCCCCCAGCGCATCCGCCGTGCGCTCCTCGACCTCGAACTCGAGCGTCGCCGCGAAACGCGCGGCCCGGATCGGCCGCAGCCCGTCCTCGCGGAACCGCGCGAGCGGATCGCCCACCGCGCGAAGCACACCCGCCCCGAGGTCGGCCATCCCACCCATCGGATCCACGACGCGCTCCGCGACGGGGTCCCACGCGATGGCGTTCACGGTGAAATCCCGCCGCTTGAGATCCTCTTCCAGCTCGCGGACGAAGGTCACCTGCCCGGGGTGGCGGGCGTCCTGGTAGCCCGACTCGATGCGGAACGTGGTCACTTCGCAGTTTCCCGCCTCGGTCGGGATCGTCACGGTGCCGAACCTGAGCCCCGTCACGACCGCTCCGGGATAGAGCCGGAGCACCTCTTCCGGAGTCGCGCTCGTGCCGACGTCCCAATCCTGGGTCGGAACGCCTCGCAGAAGCTCGCGCACCGCCCCTCCCACGAGATAGGCGCGGTGCCCGGCGCCGCGAAGGCGGCGAACGACCTCGAGGATCGGCTCCGGCACCCGCTCGGGAGAAAGCGCGTTCAGGGTCATCGGGCCGATGGTATCAGAGGCGCCCCGGGGTCCGGACGAACTCTCTCGAGCGGGTGGACCGCGGCTCTAGATTCCGTTCTTCCCGGGAAGCGAGACCGTGAAGCGCGCGCCGGATCCCGCCACGTTCTGCGCGGTGATCTTCCCCCCGTGATTCTGGACGATCCGGTAGCAGGTGGAGAGCCCGAAGCCGTGCCCCTCGGGCTTCGTCGTGAAGGAGGGCTCGAAGAGTCTCCGCATCGCCTCGGCCGGAATCCCAGGCCCGTTGTCCTCGACCGTCAATTCCACCTCCGCTCGTCCCGGCTTCACGCGGGTCCTTACTACGACGCGGGGGAGCCCGGACTTGGAGGAGGTCATCGCGTCGGCGGCGTTGCTGAACAGGTTGAGGAGGACCTGCTGGATCTGGGCGGGATCGAGATCCAGGTCGGGAACTTCTTTCGCCAGATCCAGATCGAACTGCACGCGCTCGTACTTGTTCTGCGGCGCGATGAACTCGACCGTCCGGCGGACGACGTCGTTCAGGCGCGTCGGCTGCTTGCGCACCTCCTTGTGCGAGAAGTCGAGGAGGCCCTTGGTCAAGATGGTCATCGCGCTCGCCTGCTCGAAGATGATGCGGGCGCTTTCCTGCGTCCGCTCGGGCGGCATCGTGCCCGCGCCCATGAGGAAGAGCTGCGCCCGGCCCGAGATCGCGGCGAGGTAGTTGTTCAGCTCGTGCGCGACCTCGGCCGCCATTTCGCCCTTCGCCGCCAGCCGCTCGGAGCTGATCAACTCGTCTTTGGCCTTCTCGAGCGCGATGTACTTGGCGCTCGCCTCCTTGATGAGAAGAAGCGGAACGAAGAAGAAGATGAGGCCGTAGTACCCGACGGCCATATAGGAGACGACGACGAGCGGCGAGAGGAAGAAGAGCGCCGCCGAGGAGATGAGCGAGTTGTAATAGAGATACTCCTTCCGCCAGGTCTCGAGGAGCTTCCGACGCGTGCTCAGCGCCACCGCGCCGGAGACGAGGAGCGTGTTGGTCACGAAGTAGACGAGCGACGCCGCGACCCACGGCAGGACGAGCGAGACGCCGAGCCCCGCCGCGGGCGCGCCCGGATGCGCGGCCAGGGGGACCCCCCCCAGCACCCCGTACGTGATCCCGGCGGCGGAGAGGGCGAGGACGTTCTGGCCCGCGTTGAAGATCGCCTTGTACCAGACGCGCCGGGAGAAGAAGACGTTCGCGAGCGCAAAGGCGATCGCCACGATCCAGACCGCAGGGCGGAAGCCCAGCAGCACGAGAAGGCTCAGGTCGATCGTGGACGCCATGCTCTCCATCGCCTGCCCGGTGATCGTGGAGATCCAGAGGCTCTCGGCGAGGAGGCTCACGAGGATCCAGACTCCGATGTGGACGGCCCCGACCGCGCGGAACTCGGGGAGCGCTGCGAGAAGAACCAGCGCTCCGCCGACCGTGACCGAGGCGACGTAGGCGACGAGCGCGCGGCTCATCCTTTGGACCTCCGATCGCCTCCGAGCGCCGGGCCGTAGAGGTCCGGCCGGCGGTCCCGGAAGAGATCGTTCCGGGCGGTCACGCCCTTGTCGCGCGCCTCGGCCGGGTTCAGGATCGCGGTACGGACGCATTCTTCGTCCGGGTCGGCCTGCGCGAGGCGTGCCCCCATGGGCGAGACGATCTGGCTCCGGCCGGTGAACGCCGTGCGAAGGCCGCCCGTCTCCTCGACCCCGGTGCGGTTTGCGGTGACGCTGAAGACCCGGTTTTCGAGCGAGCGCGTGACCATGGCGTCCTGGCAGTACGGATGGACGAGGTTCGCGGGATGCGCGATCACGTCGGCCCCCTCGAGGGCCAGCGCGCGCGCCACCTCCGGAAACCGCCAGTCGAAGCAGACCATGATCCCCACCTTCGCGCCCTTCACGATCCCCATCCGGGGGCTCGACCCCGGGCGGTCGAATACGTTGAGCTCGGTGTCGAAGAGGTGGGCCTTGCGGTAGCACACGGCTCCTCCGTCCGGCGTGAGAAGCACCGCGGAATTGAAGAGCCCGTCGCCCGCCCGCTCCGCGATGCCGAACACGATGGAACGGCCGATCTCGCGGCACAAGGCGCCGAGTGCTTTGCATGTGGGGCCGTCGGGAATGCGCTCCGCGACCGCGTTCAGCTCGTCCCGGTCGAGGAACAGGTATCCGGTCGTGCAGAGCTCGGGACAGACGAGGAGGTCTACGGCAGCGGAGCGCAACGCGGCCGCAAGACGCCGGAGGTTCCCCTCCGGATCGCCGTACGCAGGCGAGAACTGGTAGAACCCGACGTTCAAGGTGGGAGGTTCGTCGCGACTCGGTACCACGCGACCGTCCGTGGTCACGGGTCCCGACCCTAGCGCCCGCTCAGAGGAGCGTCAACGGGATTCGCCGCCGCGAAGGAGCTCCCGCGGGTCGAACGGCTCGGTCCGCACGCCTTTCGGAATTCGCAGCGCCAAATGCCCCGCGTCCGCCGAGGAGAGGGTGGTGAGCCCCTTGAACTCCACGAGCACGGAGTCCTCTTCGGACGTGGCGCCGACCCACCGCGGGAGGCCGGAGGAAGGGTCCGCGGCAAGCCAGACCGAGATCGCGGGTAACGAGTCTCCGAGCGCCGCGCGCCGCAGGCGGTACCCTGCGCGGGAGACGCCGCCCAAGACCCGCGCTTCCGGAGACGCGTGCAGGTCCTTCTCGAGAATCCGCTCGGGCTCGGCGACGAGCTGGCGGAGCCGGGCGGGCGCGCGGTCCCAGGGTGCGCGGTACAGCACCTTCTCCGCGCGGCGGTAGACCGTGAAGCTCTGCCGCTCGCGGTCGAGCACGATGTCTTCCCCGCCCCGCTCGTCGGTGTGATAGCGAAGGCCGCGGCCGGGGAGAAACCACAGGCGCCCGTTCGAGCGCTCGGGAGGGCCCCCGAACGGATCGCTCCGCGTGATGGAGACGCGCGAGACGACCCCGGGAGCCCGCAGCACGCGCTCAAGCATCGTCGCGATTTCCTCCCTCGGAGACGCCGCGGAGCGGGCAGTTCCCGCGAGGCAGAGCGGGATGGCGACGAGCGCCACTACGAGCGCCGCCGCGAGCGCCGCCGCGGGCGCGCCACGGATCCCGTGAATCCCGCGCCGATTCATCATTCCGTTCCCTCCTTCGGAAGCCCGAGCAGCCACCGCGTGAACTCCTTCCCCTGGGGCTCGTCGAGCGTCCAGATCGTCCACTTCGGATCGGTCGACGTCGGATATCGGATCCGCCCGCGACCGACCGGCGAGAGCTCCTCCACGGTCAGCTTCGCCACGCTTCCGGAGTACGACCACTCGACCCAACGCGGGAACCGTCCTCCTTCGAATCGCCGCTCCGGTCCGTACGCAATGGACACGAGATCCTGGGAATCCTCCTCGCGCCGGAGGGTGCAGCGCGAGGGCGCGCCTTTCGACGTCAACTCGACCGTGAACCGATACCGCTCCGGCGGCCGTCCCTGCGCCGGATCCCCTCCCGGCGCGGCCAGGAAATC
Source organism: Candidatus Latescibacterota bacterium (assembly GCA_016207265.1). Lineage (GTDB taxonomy): Bacteria > Eisenbacteria > RBG-16-71-46 > SZUA-252 > SZUA-252 > WS-7. Next base: position 9,903 of record JACQPZ010000056.1, read on the forward strand.
GTCGAGGGAAAGCCCGCCGCGAACGATCCAACCCTCGCCCGCCGGCTCCACCGACGCGCGCATGAGGGCCGCGCGGATCCACGGCGCGCTCCAATCC
>JACQPZ010000054.1 GCA_016207265.1 Candidatus Latescibacterota bacterium
CTTGTGGCCGCCTGGATCGTCTGATAGGCTCGATCCGAGTTCGCAACTGCCGACGTTAGGAACCACGGCACCGCCGGATGGAGGATTTGGATGAAGACTCGTGAGGCAATCGCCGTCGCGCCGTTGACCGCAGCGCTTGCTCTGACCGCAGGGCTGCTCACCATATTTGCGATGATGAACACGCCGGGGGCGGTCGCGCAGGGCACGGCGCCGACCGGCACGGTGGAGGTGACGCCTCCCAAGCTGGCGACCCCGCCGGCGCAGGCGAAGCCCGCGGCCGCGAAGCCCGCCGAACCGGCGAAGCCGGGGGCGGCCAAGTCGACCGACGCCGCGAAGGTTGCGACCGGTCCCCGCTCGATCGTGGGAGAGGTCGTGGATCCCGCGTGCTGGATCGTGAACGGAGCGCGGGGCGACGCGCACAAGGAATGCGCGATCGCGTGCGCGAAAGCGGGGCAGGTTCTCGCGATCCTCGAGAAGAAGTCCCAGAAGCTCTATCTCGTGGCGACCGACAATCCGGGAGACGACCCCAACAAGGGTCTCATCGACTACGTCGCGCAGACGGTCCTGGTCAAGGGCCGGGTGTACACGCGCGGCGGCGCCACGGGAATCAAGGTCACGTCGGTGGAACCGTACACCGCTCCGAAGGCCGGCGCCGAGTAGGACCCAGGAGAGACATCATGATGCGCAACCAAATCGGAACGAGAGGACTGGCCTCTGGGATCGCGACGCTAGCCGCCGCGTTCGCCCTCGCGAGCACCGCGTCGGCCGGAGGCACGGCCGAGACGAAGACTCAGACCCCCGTGGCACCGCTCCGGCAAGCGCAGGCGCAAGGACACCAGGGACACGAAGGGCACGGCACGCCCGAGAAGGCGCCGGCAGCCAAATCCGACGCCGTGAAGGGCAAGGTGATGACCATCGTCGGAGAGGTGATGGACCCGGCCTGCTATCTCGAGGCCGGAGCCAAGTCCATCGGCCCCGGGCATTTTCAGTGCGCGGTGGATTGCGCGAAATCGGGGCAGACGCTCGCGATCTACGACCGCGAGAACGACCGGATTTATTTCATCGCGGGGGAACTCCCGGGCAAGAACCCGAACGCCCCGCTCCTCCCGTTCATCCACAAGAAAGTGGACGTATTGGGCACGGTCTATCATCGCTCGGAAGCCTACGGGATCGTGATCGCGAAGGTCACGCCGCACGACTCGACGAAAGCCAAGACCGCGGGGATGTAGCCTCGATCCGATGAGCCGGAGATCCGCCTCGGCATGAATTCGCTGGTCCTGCCGCTCGCCGCGATCGTCCTCTTCTCGTTCGCCTACCGCTACTACGCCGCCTTCATCGCGAACCGGGTCGCGCGCGTCGATCCGGCGCGTCCCACGCCCGCCGTCACGATGGCGGACGGGCGCGACTACGTGAAGACGAACCGGTTCGTGCTCTTCGGGCACCATTTCGCGGCGATCTCGGCGGCGGGGCCCTTGATCGGCCCCGTGCTGGCCGCCCAGTTCGGCTATCTGCCGGGAGCGCTCTGGATCCTCTTCGGCGCGGCGCTCGGCGGAGCGGTCCACGATTTCATCATCCTCTTCGCCTCGGTTCGCCACCGCGCGGCTTCGCTCAGCGAGATTGCCCGCCGCGAGATCGGCCCCGTGGCGCACGGCGCCGCCACCGCCACGATCCTCTTCATCACGATCCTGCTTCTCGCGGGGCTCGGAATCGTGGTCGTGAACGCGCTCGCGAACTCGCCCTGGGGCACGTTCACCGTCGCGATGACGATTCCCGCGGCGCTCCTCTTCGGGCTCTACATGTACCGGATCCGTCCCGGACGGGTCGTCGAGGGGAGCCTGATCGGCGTTGCGCTGATCCTGCTCGCCGTGTTCGCCGGACCCTGGCTCGTGCAATCGCCCTTCGCGGCGTGGTTCACGCTCTCGCCCCGGACGCTTTCGATCCTTCTTCCCGTGTACGGCTTCGTCGCCGCGACGCTGCCGGTCTGGCTCCTGCTCTGCCCGCGGGACTACCTCTCGACCTATATGAAGATCGGGACGATCGTCCTCCTGGTAGTAGGGGTCGCGATCGTCCATCCCAAGCTCGTCATGCCGGCGGTCACGCCCTTCGTGGACGGCACGGGCCCCGTGCTCCCGGGCATGAAGGTCTTCCCATTCTGCTTCATCGTGATCGCGTGCGGGGCGATCAGCGGCTTCCACGCGCTGATCGGATCGGGCACCACCCCTCGGATGGTGCCCGACGAGGGGAGCATCCGATTCATCGGGTACGGCGCCATGCTCACCGAGGGCGTCGTCGCGATCATGGCGCTCGTCGCCGCGACGACGCTCCAACCCGCCGACTACTTCCTCATCAACGGAGTGCCCAAGGTCGTCCAGGCGCTCGGAATCCAGCCCGCGCAGCTTCACGAGCTGACCCGGCTCGTCGGCGAGGAGACGCTGCAAGGGCGGACCGGCGGAGCCGTCTCGCTCGCCGTGGGGATGGCGAATATCCTCCGCCAGATTCCGGGCATGGGCCATCTCATGTCGTATTGGTATCACTTCGCGATCATGTTCGAGGCCGTGTTCATCCTAACCGCGCTCGACACCGGGACGCGCGTGGCGCGCTACCTCTTCCAGGACGTGGCGCGAACGGTCTGGGCGCCGCTCGGATCCACGACCAACTGGTTCAGCGTCTCGTTCGTGGGAGGGCTCGTCTGCCTGGCGTGGGGCTATCTGACCGTGACCGGGAGCGTCGAGACGATCTGGCCGCTCTTCGGCGTGTCGAACCAGCTCCTCGCGGTGATCGCGCTCGCGGTGGGGACCTCGTTCATCCTGCGCCAGCGCCCGGCGCCCTATGCGCTCGTGACCCTCGTGCCGCTCGCGTTCCTGACGGTGAGCACGATGACGGCGGGGGTGCTGAACACGTTCCGCTACCTCTCGCCCGCCTACATCGCGGACGTGGGAAGGACCGTCGCCACGATCGACGGCGCGCTCAGCGTCGTGCTCATCCTGCTCGTGTCGACCATCCTCGTGGATTCCGTCCGGCGGTGGGCGCACATCCTGGCGGAGCGGCGCCGCGGCGTGCTGGAAGTGCCGGCGGTCGCGGCGGCGCCGGACGGCGGTCGCGCCCCCTCCGCGGTCGAGATCGCGGGCTAGCGGCCCGCCGCGCGGCGCCTGAAGCCGGTCCGCGCGCCGCGCTCAGACAGGGAGCGCGGCCAGCTCGGCGAAGCTCGTCAGCTCGATTCCCTGCGACTCGACGATTCGCCGCGTCTCGGAGCTCACCAGCGCGTCCAGCTCAGACCGCCATTCGTATCCCCACCCCGAAAGCGCCGAATGCTCCGGCTCGCCCCGCCCCGGGTGGCAGACCAGCTCGCTGGTTCCCTGGGGAACGCCGAACAGGACCGATCGCAGCGCCTTCTGGTCCAGATGCCCCGAGCTGTGGAAGCCGAAGAACCGATCCGGCGTCCGGATTCCGGAGGCGTTCAGGTGAGGTAGATTCGCCTGCTCCATGAGCCGGAAGGGAAGGAAGGCGAGCGAGCGGCGCACGGTTCCGCGCTCCGCGCGCCGGAATATGGCGGGGACGCGGGGGAACCGCATCGCGAGGATTCCGTTCGTCCGGGCGATGCGGAGCGCGATCCGAAACAACCCCGGGACGAGATGCAGATGCTGGTGGCTGTCGAGGTGCGTGATTCGCACGCCGGCGCTCCGAGCGCGCGCGACCTGCGCGGACCACTCGGCCTCGACCTCCTCGTCGCGGATCCCGCCCGAGAGATACCGCGCCATGAACTCGCCGTACGCGGGAAGAAAGCGCCCGTTATCATCCAGCAGCGACTCCACCTCGTCCCGGCCGAGGACGGATCTCCCGCCGACGACCATCAGATGAACGCCCGCGTCCAGATCCGGACGGCCCGCGGCGTAGGCGGCCGCGCGCTCGAACGCGTCGCCCGATCCGACGAGACTCGCGCTCGTGAGAATCCCGTGCTCGAACGCTTCGATCGTACCGTCGGTGATCGCGTCGGTGAGTCCGAAGTCGTCTGCGTTGACGATGAGGCGGCGGCCGGCCGCCCCCGTGAGGGGCACGCGCATGGGAGACCCAGCGTAGGGAAGCGGGGGAGCCTAATCAAGCCGGAAGCGCAAAGCGAAACGGCCCGGAGCCGCTCGGGCCCCGGGCCGCCGGGATCGCGAATGTGGCCGGGAGGCTACTGATTCACGTCGGAGTCGCCGAAGTTGTCCACCTGCACGGTGAGATACGCGGTCGCGCTCACCCGATCACCGTAGCTATCGGTCGTCCGAACGTAGCCCGTGAACGTGATCGTCGCGGTGCTGGTCACGGTGCTCGTGAGCGAGCCGAGCAGCGCGGCCTTCTCGGACGGGTTGCTGATCGTGATGGCTGCGTCGGCCGTCCCGCCCGAGGACACGACGACGTTCATGCCGCCCGAGATCGGACTGAAGACGCCGTTGTTGTACGTGACCGAGTACCCGGTCACCACGACGTCGGTGAAGGCGGAGCCCGGCGCGAGCGGGGCGCTGCCGTCGTGCGGCTGGGCCCCGAACTTCACCGTCACCTGATCGACGGGGATGAAGATCTTGGCCGTGTCCGCTTCGTTGATCAGGTCGCTATAGTAGGTGGATCCGTCGTTGACGGTCACCACCGTCAGGTCCGTGCGAGTCGAGGTGCTGGTGCAGCCCCCGAGCACGAAGATCGCCGCGACCCCCAGCAAGCCGATCCCTGCCAGCACTGCCCGATTCCACTTCATGGACGTCTCCTTGGCCTTCGCGATCCCGAATCGCATGTGGTCCAGAGGAACAAATACAGAA
>JACQPZ010000055.1 GCA_016207265.1 Candidatus Latescibacterota bacterium
ATCATGACGGAATCCCCGCCGCGGAATCCGTGACTCAGGTCACGAAAGAGCGGAAATTTCGAAGCTCGCCTTCCTGCCCTTCGCCCGCGCCACCGTCCGGACATGATCGACCTTGCGGCCGTCCGCGAAGTCGAGGAGTGAGTAGAGTCCGGGACCCGTCGTCGCGCGGCTCCATGCCGGGTCCGGTCTCGTCATACCGGAGAACGCCATACCCGACGAATGCCACATTTGCCGTTTTCGCGCCCGCCCGTTACACTCGCCGCCCCATGCTCAAGACCACCCCGTTCCATCCCCGCACGGCGCCGCTCGTTCGCGCGCAGGCATGGCGCCGCTGGGCCGGCTACCAGATGGCGAGCGCATACGATCCGCAGCCCGACCACGAATACGCCGCCATTCGAAACGCCGCGGCGCTGCTCGACGTCTCCCCTCTTCACAAGTACATGATCACGGGAAAGGACGCAGCACGGCTCCTCGACCGCATGATCACGCGGGACATGACGAAATGCGCGGTGGGGCAGGTCTATTACACGCCGTGGTGCGACGCGGCGGGCAAGGTTGTCGACGACGGCACCGTGAGCCGGCTCGGCGAAACGATGTACCGGCTCACGAGCGCCGATTCCTCGCTCCGGTGGCTCCACCTGAACGCGGCCGGCATGGACGTTCGGATCGAGGACGTCTCGGAGAGCGTCGGCGCGCTCGCGCTCCAGGGTCCACTCTCGCGCGCGATCTTGAGCAGGGTCTCTCCGGCCGATTTCCAAGCGCTCAAGTACTTCCGGGTCATCTCCACGACGATCCGGGACATTCCCGTCGCCGTATCCCGAACCGGATATACCGGGGATCTGGGATACGAGATCTGGGTGGAGGCGCCGCGTGCCGTGGCCCTCTGGGACGCCCTGGTCGAGGCGGGAGCGAGCTACGGGCTCACGCCGGCGGGCGTCTGGGCGCTCGACATCGCGCGCATCGAAGCCGGGCTGATCATGATGGACGTGGACTACCATTCCACGCATCGCGCGCTGATCGAGGAGCAGAAGTCCTCGCCGTTCGAGATCAACCTCGGATGGGCGGTCAGTCCCACGAAAGGACCCTTCAACGGGCGGCGCGCGCTCGCGGCCGAGCGGGCGCGGGGTCCCGCATGGGGATTCGTGGGGCTCGAGGTGGACTGGGTCTCGTTCGAGCGCGTTTTCCTGGCCCACCGCCTTCCGCCCCAGATTCCGAACGTGGCCTGGCGCGCGAGCGTCCCCGTCTACAGAGAAGGAGCGCGCGTCGGCTACGCCACGAGCGGCTGCTGGTCGCCGCAGCTCAAGAAATCCCTCGCCCTCGCGCATCTGACGGCTCCGCATTTCGAGGCGGGCACTCAGGTGGAGATCGAGGTCACCGTCGAGCACCAGCGCAGGCTCGCCTCGGCGCGCGTCCGGAAGCTGCCCTTCTTCGATCCGGAGAGGAAGAAAGCATGAGCGCCGCGCGCTACGACGCGATCGTGATCGGCGGCGGCCACAACGGGCTCGTCGCGGCCGCCTATCTCGCGCGGGCGGGGCGAAAGACGCTCGTCCTCGAGCGGCGGCCGGTGCTCGGCGGCGCGGCCGTGACCGAGGAGGTCTACCCGGGGTTCAAGTTCTCGGTCTTCTCCTACGTCGTGAGCCTCCTGCGTCCCGAGATCATCCGCGACCTCGACCTGCCGCGGCACGGGCTCCAGATCCTGCCGCTCGAAAGCACGATCACCCCTCTCGATAACGGCGACTACCTGGCCTCGTGGGCCGACCCCGACGAGAATCGGCGGGAGCTGTGCCGGCACTCGACGCGCGACGCGGACGCCGCGGTGCTCTTCGGGCGGCTCATGCATCACATGGCAATGGCGGTGAAGCCGATCCTCGGCATGGTGCCTCCCGACCCGGCGTCGCTCTCTCCCTCGGATCTGCGGGGTCTCCTCAAGCTGGGAGGACACTTCCGCTCGCTCGGCGCCGAGCGGTTCCACGCGCTCCACAAGCTCATGACGATGAGCAGCGCGGATTACCTGGACGAGTGGTTCGAGTTCGGTCCGCTCAAGGCCACGAAATCCGCGAGCGGGATCATCGGCACCTTCCTCGGCCCGCGATCTCCCGGGACGGCATACGTCCTCCTCCACCACTACATGGGAGAAATCGACGGCGCGTTCCGCGCGTGGGGGTTCCAGAAGGGGGGCACCGGCGGAATCAGCGATGCGATCGCCGGCGCGGCGCGGTCGTTCGGGGCCGAGATCCGCGCGGACGCTCCGGTCGAGCGGGTGCTCGTCCGCGGCGGCCGTGCGACCGGGATAGCGCTCGCGGGGGGAGAGGAGATCGCGGGCAGGATCGTCGTCTCGGGGCTCGACCCACGTCTCACGTTCACGCGTCTCGTCGATCCGCGCGCGCTCCCGTCGGACCTCGTCGAGGGGGTGCGGCGGTACAAGTTCCGCGGTTCGTCGGGCAAGGTGAATCTCGCCCTCTCGGGGCTTCCCAGCTTCGCCTGCCTGCCCGGGAACGGCCCGCATCTTCGCGGCGCGATCTCCATCAGCCCCAGCGTCGAGTATCTGGAGCGGGCCTACGACGACGCCAAATACGGCGAATTCTCCCGGCACCCCTACATGGACATCGTGATCCCGTCGATGATCGATCCCGGGATGGCGCCGCCCGGAAAGCACGTGATGAGCATCTTCGTCCAGTACGCCCCGTATCAACTGAACGGAGGCTGGACCGACGCGAAGCGGGAGGCGTTCGGTGACGCCGTGGTGGACACGCTCGCGCGCTACGCGCCCGGCATCAAGTCGTTGATCCTTCACCGTCAGGTGATCACGCCCGCCGACATCGAGCGGATCACGGGCCTTTCAGAAGGGAACATCTTCCAGGGAGAGCTTGCCCTCCAGCAGCTCTTCTTCCTTCGCCCCGTGCCCGCGTGGGCCAAGTACCGCACCCCGATCCACGGATACTGGCAATGCGGGGCAGGAACCCATCCGGGCGGAGGGATCATGGGCGCTTCCGGCCGCCTCGCGGCCCTCGAGATGCTGGGAGACGGGCGATGACGGCCGAGCGCTTCGACGTCGCGGTGATCGGGGCAGGGGCGAACGGCCTTGTCGCCTCCGCGGCGCTGGGCCGCGCCGGTCTCAAGGTGGTGCTCTTGGAGCGTGGTGACACTGTCGGCGGACAGGGGCGCGCCGTCGAGTTCGCTCCCGGGTTCCGGGCCGCTCCGCTGGGTATCGACCCGGGGTGGCTGCCGGAGCGCGTCGCCCGCGGAGCGGGGATCGAGCCGGTCGACCGCGCGGCGGCCGACGTCCCGCTCTCAGTGATGGTGGATGGCGGAAAGATCCTCATGCTCTCACGCCATCCCAAGCGGGCGTCCGAAGCCATTCGCGCCTACTCCGCCGCGGATGCAGCGAAGTGGGCGGCCTTCACGGCATTGCTGCGGACGATGGCGGGATTCCTCGAGGGTCTCTATCAGAGGCCCGCGCCGGACGTGGACGCGCGGTCGCCGAGCGAGCTTCGGCCCCTTCTCGGCGCAGCCTGGAAGTTCCGGGCCCTCGGCCGCGCGAACATGATCGAGTTCCTTCACACGATGCCGCTCTCCGTGTGGGAGCTGACAGATGATTGGTTCGAGTTCGCGCCGCTCAAGGCCGCTGTGGCCGCGGGAGGAATCCAGGATTACCAGCAGGGGCCACGATCCGGAGGGACTGGATTCGTCCTCTTGCATCATCTGGTCGGCGCGCCGGGGGGGGCCGTTCGCGGACGGGTTCCCTGGCGCGCGGGACCCGACGCGTTCGTCGAGGCGGCCGAGAAGGCGGCGCGAAGATCCGGCGTTACGGTCCGCACAGGGGCACGCGTTTCGCGGATCGGGGTCGGGGACGATGCGGTGCAAGGGGTGACGCTGGAGAGCGGGGATGAGATCGACGCCGGGGCGATCCTCTCGACCGCGGACCCCGCGCGAACGCTGCTCGATTGGGTGGATCCGGTCTGGCTCGATCCCGAGTTTCTCCTCGCGGTGAGGAATATCCGGCGCCGCGCCTGCACCGCATTCGTCCTCTACGCGCTCGATCGGATTCTCGATTTTCCTGGGCCCGCGCCGTCAAACGCCCTCGCCGGCCTCGTGTCCCTCACTGCGGACCTCGAGTCGCTGGAGCGAGCGGCGGACTGCGCGAAATACGGGCGCGTCGCGGAGAAGCCCCACATCGAGCTGACCGTGCCGACGATCACCTGGCCCCACCTCGCTCCGGGCGGCAAGCACGTTCTTGTGGCCCGGGTCCAGTACGCGCCCTATCATTTGCGCGAGGGCGATGCCTGGGATTCGGCGCGCCGCGACGCCCTCGCCGATCGTGTGACCGCGGCGATCGGGCGCGTGGCATCCGGGTTCGAATCACGGATTCTCCATCGCGTCGCATGGACTCCGGGCGATCTCTCGGTTCGCTTTGGGCTTCACGAAGGGTCTCTGACTCAAGGCGAGCTGGGGCTGGATCAGATTCTCTTCATGAGGCCGGTGGCCGGCAGGGGCGATCACACGACGCCGATCGCGGGCCTTTACCTCGGCGGCTCGGGGACCCATCCCGGCCCGGGGATCCTCGGCGGGCCTGGGTGGCTCGCCGCGCGGCGGATCCTGGCGGATCGCGGGCGCGCGAACAGGAGCAGAGGCCGCGCGAAGGGAAGCGGAGGCGGCGCGAAGAGGAATGGGGGCCGCACGAAGAGGAGCCGATGACCACGTTTCAGCCCACCGCATCGACCTACAAGCAGGGATCGCGCACATTGCCGGGGGAGTTCTACACGTCCCAGGCGATTCTTGCGGATGAGATGGAGCGCATCTTCGCGAGCGCGTGGTCTTGCGTCGGCCGCGAATCGCGGCTCGGCGGCCCCGGCGAGTACTTCCTCGCCTCGGTCGCGGGAGAATCGATCATCGTGCTTCGAGACGCCCAGGGAATCCTGCGCGCGTTCTTCAACGTCTGCCGTCACCGCGGCACGCGGATCTGCGTCGAGGAATCGGGCCGTTTCATCGAGACGATCCAATGCCCCTACCACGCGTGGACCTATTCCACGGACGGCCGTCTCGTGGGCGCGCCCCAGATGAACGAGGTCGAAGGATTCGACAAGCGCGACTACCCGCTTCACGCGGCGAGCCTCGCGCGTTGGGAGGGGTTCCTATTCGTGAACGTCGCCCGCGATCCGGAGCCTTTCGAAAATCTCTGGGCGCCGATGCGGGAGCGACTCGCGCGCTTCGGTCTGTGGGGCCTCGCCGTGGGCCACCGCGTGGTCTACGACGTCCGCGCCAACTGGAAGCTCGTGTTCCAGAACTACTCGGAATGCCTCCACTGCCCGACCATCCACCCCAAGCTCGCGTCGGTGCTCCCGTATCAGAGCGGCGCGAACGATCTCACGGAGGGAGCGTTCCTCGGGGGCTACATGGAGATCAAGGCGCCGAACGAGAGCGCGACCATGAGCGGGCGTGCGTGCGGCCGCCTCGTGCGGGGCGACCTTCCGCAGAGCGACCGGCATCGTGCGTTCTACTATTCGCTGATGCCGAACCTGCTCCTCAGCATCCATCCCGACTACGTCAACTACTACCTCGTGCGCCCCGTGGCGCCCGGCCGCACGCGCGTGGAATCGGAGTGGCTCTTCCATCCCGACACGCTGGCCGATCCCGCGAACAACTCCCGCGACGCGATCGAGTTCTGGGATCTCACGAATCGTCAGGACTGGGACATCGTCGAGCGTAGCCAGCTCGGCATCGCGTCGCGACGCTACGCCCCGGGTCCCTATTCGCTGCGCGAGAGCATCCCCGCGGCCTGGGACCGGGAGTATCTACGCATGATGGGGCGCCTCCCGGCCGTCCCATAGCGTACCCGACCGTGGCACGCTCCCGGAAGTAGATCCATCGCCGCCTATCTAGGATTCACGCGATCGAAGCGCACTTTTTGATATGTCAGAGCGAATGCTATCTCTCCCTCGAACTCGAACTGGACGACTTCTCCGCCTCCCGTGAGCTCGACCCGCAGCTTGTTCTGCTCTGCGTCGAACACCTCCGCCTCACTACGGAGCAGCCCCATGGTCGCGATCAACGCGCCATCCACGACATTCCATTCCATCGTGCCCAGCGCGGCGTTCGTGTACCGCCCCACGTAAGCGCTGTTCGGGTGGGGCAGCTTCTTCGGGCGCGCGGCTCGCTTCGCTCGCTCTTCCGCGATTCGCTTCCGCATCGCCGATGCCTTGTCTCGCGTCTGCGCCAGGATCTGGTCCCATCGCTCTTCGAGCTCGGGCTTTCCGAGAAGGCGGTCGTAGACATAGTTGGCGACGTGATCCGCAAGCACCGAGCCCAGCGCTCCCTCGTTCACGAGGACCGCGACGCCCACTCCGCGCGCCGGCATGAACGAGACATGGGATCGATAGCCTCCGAAGAAGGATCCGAAGCGGTGGATCAGCGTGTCTCCATCGTAGATTCCGAGGTCCCAGCCCAGGCCCCAGCCATATCGCGCATAGGGTCCGAACGTATTGGCTTGCTTCGCCTGCAACCGGTGAGTCTCGGTGACGACCTCGCTTGGGAAAACCATGTTCCCATCGAGGCGACCCGCTTGAAGGTGCAGCTCAATCCAACGGGCGAGGTCGAGGACCGTCGTGGCATGCCCGCCGGCCGCATGCATGTTCGCGTCGGCTTTCGGATTGTAGATCCGCCGGAATCCCGTCTCTGTGGGCCAGTGCGGGAGCGCGAGCAACTTCGGATCGACTCGAGAGAGGTAAGCGGTCGTGGCCGACATTCCGGCCGGCGCGAGCACTTCGCGCTCGACCAGCTCTTTCCAGCCCGTGCCGGTGGCCGCCTCCACCACCAGCCCGGCCACGTTGTATCCGATATTCCCGTAGCTGAACTCTCGGCCCGTCTCGGACGGAGGATGCATCCGAAGTAGATCCAGCAGATCCGCCTTCGTATGCTCTCCCGTGAACGCCGTCCGGAAGGTGATCGGTCCCGAATTCGCGATGCCGTGCGTGTGGGTGAGCAGATCTCTCAGAGATATGTTGTTTGGCGAGAGAGGCTCGTGGAGACGGACGCCGGCGAGGTAGCGGGCGATGGGCGCGTCCAGATCCAGCCGCCCTTGCTTGTGGAGCAGCGCCGCGGCGAATGCGGTGAACGACTTTGTCGTTGACGCGACATAGAATCGGGTTGTGACGTCCACCGGACGGCGGGTCTCGATGTCCGCGTAACCGAGGCCCCTCGCGTATACGATCTCGCCGTTCGAGACCGCGGCGATCGCCATGCCCGGCGCAAGGTCGAGTGCGAAGAGCTTCTGAACCATCGGATCGAGCTGCCTGGCCATCCTGCCGCCCTGCGTGGTGGTTCCTGCCTTCGGAGTGGCGGCCGTCGCGCGGCTGGCCGGCGCTGAGATGTAGAGAGCGAGAAGCGTATACGCGATTCTCCAATGGTGCCGTGAACGCATGATTCATCCTCCCTGCTCGGGGTTGAGCTTCACCAAGGCGCACGAACTGCTCCCGAATGCTACCGGGACGGACGAATCGAGTATTGAACGGATGAAACCGTAGGCGCGGATCAGGATTCGGTCAGCTTGCGGTAGCTCAGGGGTGTGAGCCCCGTCGTCTTCTTGAAGATGCGGCACATGTGGGCCTGATCCGAGAATCCGGAAAGTTGAGCCACGGAGCTGAGCGGCGTCAAATTCCCGCCGAGCTGAGCGGCGGCGAGGGACACGCAGAGCCTGTGCCGCAGCGCCGTGATCGACGTGCCGTAAGTCCGGCGGAAGGCCCGCGCGAGGGAGACCGGATGGACCCCGGCGTCTCGGGCGATGCCGCTGACGCTGACCCCGTCCGCGAATTCCTCCGCGAGTCGATCGCGCGCCGCGCGAAGCCAGCGCGGAGCGATGCGTGCGGGCTCCCCGTCCGATGCGGGTGGAATGCCGGCCAGCACTTCCAGGACCAGCGACTCCACTTCGGACCGGTCTGCGTCGCCGCGCAACGCGGCGAGAAGCGCGAGGCCGTGGCGGACGCCGTCTCCGTAGCGTATCCACCGCCAGGAACCGAGACGCCAGTCCGAGTCCCCGGCTTCCAGCCACTCACGGGAGAGGAGTATCTGGAGAATCCAGGCGCCATCCGGTCCGTATTGGTCCGAATGGCGAACTCCTGGAGGTTTGACGATCATGCTCAGCGGTCCCCCAGTTTCCTCCATCCCCGCGACTCTCTCGGCAAGACTTCCCCGATAGACGAACCCGACGGACGCGAACTCGTGCTCATGCGCGGCTTGGCTCCATCCCGGGACGTACCGGGCGATCCGGACAGTGAGCCCCTTCAGGGCGATCGCGGGCGACACGCGGATGGGGGATACCGGCTTCACTCATCCAATACGGGTGCGAGTCGCGCCGGGTTTCGGAGAGATGCGCAGCACGGCGGCTCAATCCCGCGCGCCATGCGAAGAGCTACGGCTTGACTTGATATTCTATGGTGCGGCGGCCTCCTTGTTCTTCGCCTTGGCAAAATCGCCCGCCTGGATCATCGTGATCTTGGCCAGGTCGAT
>JACQPZ010000065.1 GCA_016207265.1 Candidatus Latescibacterota bacterium
GCCGCGTAGAGCGCGCGGAGCATCGGGCCGTCGGGCTCAGTCGCGTAAGGCTCGACCCCCTTCCAGTCGTCCACATCTCCGTCGATTCGGACGGCCGGCGGCGGATCGAACGCGATGAGTCCGTAGCTTTCCTCGGGGTCGAGCAGGTTGTGCCAGAGTGGATCGCGCTCACGGGGCTGCTCCGTCCGCATGACGAGCCAGTTCACCTTGAACCATTCGTCGAAGAGCGAGAAGAGGAGGGAACCCGCGCATCCCGTGCTCCGGATATCCTCGAGGAGCCGGACGTCCTGATCTCCCTGTTCCGATTCCGACGCTCCGCCGTGATGGATGCCCTGCGGCTGAAGGTGGGCGATCCCACGGCTCGTCGGGACTCCGAACTCGCCGATCAAGAGCGGCAGCCCGCGCGTGTGCGCCTTCAGATCGGTGAGATATCCCGCGTAATTGCAGAGCCCGTGCTGATCGCGAAACGCCGAGTAGCCCGGATCGAGGTTCATGAAGTCGGGGTAGTAGGGATACGCGTGGTAGGTCGCGAAGTATCCCAGCGATGTCCCCGCCGGGTGCGCCGGCTTCGCCAACCGGACGCGCGTGGGATCCACGGAATACGCGTCCTCGTCATGCTCCGCTTCCCGTCCGCCCCGCTCGGTCTCCGTCGGATGCCGCATCACGTCGAGCGTCGGCCAATTCACGAACGAGAGGGCGCGGCTCGCGCCGTACCGCCCGGCCTCGTACGACGCGGCCAGGTCGAGGGCGCGACCCAGCCAGCATTCCATGGCGTTCCCCTCATCGACGCGGAAGTACTCGCCGCGGAACGAAGTGACGGCCGGATGTTTTCGCTGAGTGACGCGGACCGCGTAGGGCTCCCACTCGCGTCCCAGGAGCCACCCCGCGAGGTACGGGGACGCGTCGGCCGTGTAGGTGCCCGACGCGTATCCCGGGCGGGGCGCCACGGTGGCGTTCCCGTGCACCGCGTCGATCGCCTTCTTGATCTCCGAGTCGAAATCCCGCGTGAACGCTTCGTCCCAGAAATCGTTCCGCGCGGGCAGCTCGGTCCAGACCTCCTGGAAGAGCCAGATCGGGTCGTCCGGGTTCGCGTCGTTCTCCTCCCGGAGCGCCTCGTAGAACTCCGGGGGATGAAGCGCGTAAACGCGGACGGCGTTCGCGTAGAGGGAGCGCAGAAAGCGGAGCCACCGGCGGTAGTCGGCCTTCGTGATCGCGAATTCCCCGGGGAAGTGTCCCGCGGGTCCCGCGCCCAGATTCACGCCCCGGATGAAGAGCGGCCGGGCATTTCCGCCCGAGACCACCTCGAAGCCGTCGCCCTGCGTGCGGACGAAGCGCGGGGGTTGGGTCGCGGCCGCACCGCGATCCGCGGCGACGAGGAACGCGAAAAGGCAGAGGAGGGCGCCGCTCAGGGGAGGATCGCCCCGAGCGCAGCTTCGCGATCCGCGAACGAGTCGAGGAGCGCGTCCGGCCCGGCCGCCAGAAGCTCTTCGCGCGGGACCTGGCCCGTCGCCACGACGACCGCCCGCGCGCCGATGGCACGCGCGCACGCCACGTCCCGCGGCGTGTCCCCGACGACGGTCGCGGCGTCGCCGCCCATCGGACGTCCGAGAAGCTCTTGCGCGCGTTGGAGGGCGATCTTCGCGAGCGTGGGGCGGTCCTCATGGTCGTCTCCGAAGGCTCCGAAACGGAAGTAGGGCTCGAGACTCCAGCGCCTCAGCTTGAGGCTCGCGCCGCCGCGGGTATTCCCGGTGAGAAGCCCCACGAGCGCGTCCGGGCGCTCATTCAGCCGCTCGAGGAGATCCCGGACGCCCGGGAAGAGCTTGGCGCCGTCGTGCTCCCTCATCTCGGCGGCGAGATGCTCCACGTATCGGGTCAGGCACTCGTCCCGCCCCCTCAGGATGACCTCGTCGGGGAGACCCGCCATCCGCATGATCTCCATGACGCACTGGGGGTCCGTCATCCCGGCGAATCGAAAGCCGCTGACCGGGGCGGCGGTGTCGTAGGTTTCGCGAAGCGCCCGGGCGAACGCGAGCTTGGGCGCGATCCCCTCGCGGAGCAGTGTGCCGTCGATATCGAAGAGGACAAGGCGCATGAGGCTCACGTCGAATCCCGGGGCGAGGCTACTGGGCCGACGCCTCGACCCGGAATCCCCCGGGACCCGGGCTCGCGAGGAGCGGCGAGTCGATGACCTCGTATCCGCGCTTCCCGGGTCGGGCCGTGAAGCGAAGGCAGGGGATGAGGAGCTTTCCGGCGTCGGCGCGGTAGATGTCCTCGATCGAGTGGGCGGTCATCCCCTTCTGGCGTTCCGACCAGGCGCGAAGGAACCCTTCCGCGCGCTCCAGCGCCCCGCGGGCCTGGAGCGAATCCGCCGAGCGCTCGATCTCGGAGGCGTCCCAGGTCATCACGTTCGTCGGCTTGAGCGCGGTGCAGATGTAGGAGCCGCGATCGCCCGAAAATGTGAGCATCTCATCGCGGCTTTCCGCGACCCGGCCCTCGCGGTCCGCGAAGAGCAGGTAGACGGACACCGTGAAGCGTCCGGGCCCCGCACCGTCGATCGCCGCGTCGTGAAAGTCGAACGCGACGATCCGACGCCCCGTTCCGCCCGCGAGCGTCGCATCGTCCACCTTGGCGCCCGCGCTCAGCATCCGCCGCGCATCGGCCTTCCGCGTGCCGTCCAGGCTCGCGCTCTGGCGTGCCGCGAGGAATCGCTCGACGGCGCGCACACGGGCCGGGTCGGCCTTCGCGGGCGGCGGCGGATCGCCGAGATTGATCTCGAAAGGCGCGGGGTCCGCGGAGGCTGCGGGCAAGGCGGAGAGTTCCTTCGAGTTGAGGGCGGCCGCTCCGGCCGCCGCGGCCAGAAGAAGCAGGAGGAGCACCGGCGGAAGCTTCATCGCTGCATGAATTCGTACCACCGCGGAGCCCGTCCGGTCAAGCGCGGCGGGCGCGGCGCCAGCCGTGCGGTCAAGCGCGGCGCGACACGGCGCGAGCGCGGCCCGACGCGCGATCCCCTCAGGCACGAGCGGCCACCGGCGCGGGACTCGCGGCCGCGCCCTCGAACAGCCGCGGATTCGTCGTCCGCTTGAGCGCTTCCGCCCGAGTGATCTTCCCGGACGTCACGAGATCCTTGAGCGATTGGTCGAGCGTCTGCATGCCGTGCTGCGCGCCCACCTGCATGATGCTGAGGATCTGCGCCGTCTTGTCCTCGCGGATCAGGTTTCGGAGCGCCGGGATGCCGACGAGGATCTCGAGGGCGGCGACCCGCGACTTGCCGTCCGCCGTGGGGATGAGGGTCTGGGCCACGACGCATTCGAGCGACTCGCTCAGCATCGTCCGCACCTGGGACTGGCGATCTCCCGGGAATATGTCGATCAGCCGGTCCACGGTCTTGGCCGCCGAGTTCGTGTGCAGCGTGCCGAACACGAGGTGTCCGGTTTCTGCCGCGGTGATCGCGAGGGAAGTCGTCTCGAGGTCCCGAAGCTCCCCGACCAGAAGGCAATCGGGATCCTCGCGGAGCGCGCTCCGCAACGCCGTGGCGAAATCCTTCGTATGGGCGCCCACCTCCCGCTGGTTGACGAGGCATTTCTTGCTCTCGTGCACGAACTCGATCGGGTCCTCGATCGTGATGATGTGGCCCTGCTTGTTCGAGTTCAGATGGTCGATCATCGCGGCGAGCGTCGTGGACTTCCCGCTCCCCGTGGGACCCGTGACGAGCACGAGCCCGCGCTCCTTCATCGCCATCTCCCGGAGCACGGGCGGGCATCCGAGATCGTCCAGCGTTCGGATCGTCGTGGGGATGACGCGGAACACGCCGCCCGGCCCCCGCCGCTGCTGGAACACGTTCGCCCGGAACCGGGCCACGCCCGGGATCTCGAATCCGAAGTCGGCTTCGCTCTCGGCTTCGAACCGGGCGTGCTGGCCGGGGGGCATGATCTCATCGAGCATCGCGCGGATCTCGTCGCCGCTGAGCGACGGGAGATTCGTGCGGGCCATCTCGCCCCTCAGGCGCACGAGAGGCGGCATTCCGGCCGAGATGTGAAGATCCGAGGCCCCCGCCTCCCGCGTCGAGGTGAGCAGGGCCGCGAGCGATGGGGCCATCAGAGGGTCTTGCCGCTCAGGACCGCGTCGCGTTCGTCATCGGTGAGGACGACCGATCCCACGCTGGCCGCTCGCTCCTCGGCGGGCTTCCAGACCCGCGAGCCCTCACGCCTCGCGGCCGGGAGGGTGAGCAGGGCGAAGGGACGGTCGCCGAGAACCACGCGGCCGCTCGCGCTGCGCGCGAGGAACGAGAGCAGGGCCTTCCCGTCCAGCCAGTCGGTGCGGGCGAAGATGAGGCGGCCGACCGAAGCTCCCTCGAGCACCTCCGCGATCGATTCGCCTCGGAGCACGTCGTCGAGCATCGCGACGTCCGCGCCCTGGCCCACGACCAGCTCCTTCCAGCGCGCGGCGGCGTCCTCGCGCGTTCCGTAGGGAACGCGCGTCACGGGATCGGGATACGGGGTGGAGCCGTCGGGCTCGAGCGCGATCATGCGCCGGTCCGGCCGCGCGGCGAGCGCGGCCAAGGCGGAGAGCACCTGCGATCCGCCGGATCGCGGCGGGCCGTGCACGATCACGAGCCCCTCGGGGCCGTCCACCATTTCGCGGATCTCCGCTTCCGCGATCGGCGAGACGCCCATCTCGCTCAGCTCGGGGGCGCGCTCGGGACGCGGCGAGAGCCGGATGACGGTCGCGATCCCCGCGGCCGTGCGGCAGTGGGAGACGTGGAGGATCATCCGCTCCGGCCCGACCTCGATCGGAATCGACCCGCCGGCCAGGAGCTCCTGGGATCCGTCGAGGTCGAAGACGCCCAGAACCCCCAACCGGGCCCGGAGGTAGATCGCGGCCTCCGGCCGCTCCGTAGGCTGCGCTTCCAGCCCCGCGTCGCCCCGGTAGAAGACCGAGATCGTCCCGTCGGACGGGACGAAGTGGATCTCGGATGCGTTCTTCTTGCGCGCCGAGTGGAGGTGGAAGAGGAGGAAGTTCGTGCCCGCCCGATCCCACACCACGTCGCGCCGCGCGTCCGGCGGCGTTCCTTCGCCGACCGCGATCGGCGGAGCCTCGGCGGCATTCTCCTTCCTCGGGCCGTAGATCGAGTCGATGGCCCTGCGGATCGACCCCGGGGCGCCGATGACCAGCGACAGGGCGCTGGTCACGGTCTGCTTGAGCTCGGCGACCGCGTCCTGATCCGTGGGATCGGCCATCGCGACGGTCAGCTCGCTCCGTGAGCCGAAGAGCGGCACGGCCTGGACCCGCCGCAGGAGCGGCTCGGGGAATCGTCGGACTTCCTCGGCGTCGATCGCCTCCGGTCGGACATCCACATAGGGGATGCCCAGCTGCTTCGAGAGCGCCCAGCCGATGTTTTCCTCGGACGTGAAGCCCAGCTCGACCAAGGTCTCGCCGATCAGGTTTCCGGTTTCGCGCTGGCGGGCGAGCGCCTGCTCGACCTGGGCGTCGGTGACGATCCCGCTCTCGACGAGGATCGAAGTCAGCGTTCGCAAGGGGCTCTTTGGCCTGGACACGGCTCGCACCTCTCGGGCTGAGTGGCAAATTCGGTATCGGACGAGCCGGTGACTCGCAAGCGATGTGCCACTGCCGAGCCCGGGGCGGCCCGCGGCACGCAACCGACACATCGAGGCGGAGTTCAGGGTCGAGCCCCAGCTTCGGCTCCCGGGAGCCGCTAGCAAATTGGTAGCCACCGCGATGAGGAAACGAGTAGATTCTCGGCGGCCCGGGGGGTCGCACCGGCTTGCAGGGATCGGGGGGATCGGGAGGACATGGGACAAGCACAGCTCAAGCGCGTGACCCGGAAAGAAAAGCATGACGGAGGCGGCAGGAAGCCCGCCCCGAAGCCCGTCGTTCGACTCACCGCCCACGACCTGGCCGCGCGCCAGCGCGAGATCTCGGTCAGCGAGTTCTTCACCAAGAACCGCCACCTCCTTGGCTTCGACAGCCCGGCGAAGGCCCTGCTCACCACCGTGAAGGAAGCGGTCGACAACGCGCTCGACGCGTGCGAGGAGGCGGGGATCCTCCCGGATCTCGCGATCGAGATCGCCGAGATCTCGGAGACCCGCTACCGCGTCGCCGTGCGCGACAACGGGCCCGGGATCGTGAAGGCGCAGGTGCCGAAGATCTTCGGGCAGCTCCTCTATGGGTCGAAGTTCCACCGGCTGCGCCAGGCGCGGGGCCAGCAGGGCATCGGTATTTCCGCCGCCGGAATGTACGGGCAGCTCACGACGGGAAAGCCGATCCGCATCATCTCGAAGCCCGGGCCCGCGAAACCGGCGCACGAGTTCGAGATCCACATCGATACCAAGCGGAATCAGCCGGTCGTCGCTTCGGATCGCGAGCGCGAGTGGACGGAAGCGGATCCCGCGACCGGCGAGAAGAAGCCGATCGATCACGGGACGCGCGTGGAATTGGAGATCGAGGCGACGTACAAGAAGGGCCGCCACTCGGTGGACGGCTACGTCGAGCAGACCGCGATCGCGAATCCGCACGCAGAGATCACCTACGTCGCTCCGGACGGAGAGCCGCACGTCTATCCGCGCGTCGCGGGGGAGCTGCCCAAGGCGCCGCTCGAGATCAAGCCGCATCCGCACGGCGTGGAGCTGGGGATCCTTCTCAGGATGCTCCACGACACGAAGGCGAGGAACCTCGGCTCGTTCCTTCACACCGAGTTCTCCCGCGTGAGCCCCGCGGCCGCCGCGGAGATCACGAGCGCCGCCGGGCTCAGCGCGGGGTTATCGCCGCACAAGGCGGCCCGGGGCCAGGTGGAGGCGCTCTATCAGGCGATCCAGGCGGCCAAGCTCATGGCGCCGCCTTCCAACGTGCTTTCGCCCATCGACGAGGAGCTTCTGCTCGAGGGGCTGAAGAAGCAGGTCACGGCCGACTTCTTTGCGGCGACCTCGCGGAGCCCGGCCGTGTATCGGGGGAACCCCTTTCTGGTCGAGGCCGCGCTCGCCTATGGCGGCGGACAGCTCCCCGGCGACGAGCTAATCACGCTCCTCCGTTTCGCAAACCGCGTTCCGCTCCTCTACCAGCAGTCGGCCTGCGCGATCACGAAGTCGGTCATCCAGACCGCCTGGAAGACCTACGGGATCCAGCATTCCCGGGGCGCGCTCCCGACCGCGCCGATGGTGCTCATGGTCCACATCGCCTCGGTGTGGGTGCCGTTCACGTCGGAGAGCAAGGAGGCGGTCGCGTCCTATCCCGAGATCATGAAGGAGATCCGGCTCGCGCTTCAGGACGTGGGGCGGAAGCTCGGGCTCTACATCCGGCGCGGGCTGCGCGAGGCGGACGCGGAGAAAAAGCGCTCGTACATCGAGAAATACATCCCGCACATCGGGATCGCGCTCCAGGAGATTCTCGGCATCGACGACAAGCGGAAGGAAAAAGTCTGCACCACATTGAAGGACACCCTCGAACGGAGCCGCACGCCATGAGCGAGAGCGTCGTCGGAAAGATCAAGCACGAGGCGAAGAGCGTGGAAGAAGCGATCCTCAAACGGAAGAAGCCGTCGCTGAGGTTCCCCGTGCGCTCGCTCGCCAACGTCCGGTACCTCGAAAAGGAAGGCTACTTCGAGATCCGCGGGAAGAAGAAGGAGCGCACGCTGACCGTGAACACGGTCAAGACCTTCGCCCAGACCCTCCGCATGATGGCGCTCTCCAAGACGCTCGTTCAGACCGACGACATCGCGACGAAGCGGGAGGCCTACTACGTCTCGAAGAATTGGGACGAGGCGCGGTTCTTAGAGCAGACCGAGTCGGACACCGTGATGGACGACGTGGAGGCGCTCTTCGAGGTGAACCGCGAGCAGCTCGGGTTCGTCCCGGAGGAGAAGGGTGGGGACGTCGCGGGGACTCTAACCGTGATCGACAAGGACCCGAATACCGGAAAGGCGATCCGGATCGACTGCACCAAGTTCGGGTCGGGCGCCTACTCGATCCCCATCTCGGTCGAGGATCTCGGGTTCGAGACGAAGGCGAAGTTCATCCTCGTCATCGAGACCGCCGGGATGTTCCAGCGCCTCGTGAAGCACGGGTACTGGAAGAAGGCGAACTGCATCCTGGTCTCGATGGGGGGTGTACCGACGCGCGCGTGCCGGAGATTCATCCGGCGGCTCGCGGACGCGAAGAAGATCCCGGTCTACGTGTTCGTGGACGGCGATCCCTACGGGATCAGCAACATCTACCGGACGTTCAAGGTGGGCTCCGGAAACGCGGCGCACATCAACGAATTCTTCTGCGTGCCCCAGGCCCGGTTTCTCGGCA
Source organism: Candidatus Latescibacterota bacterium (assembly GCA_016207265.1). GTDB lineage: Bacteria > Eisenbacteria > RBG-16-71-46 > SZUA-252 > SZUA-252 > WS-7. The sequence goes on from JACQPZ010000065.1 coordinate 8,307, forward strand.
TCACGCCCCAGGACATTGTGGACTACAAGCTGCCGACGCACCCGCTCAAGGACGTCGACGTCAAGCGCGCGAAGGACGCCCTCAAGAACGATCCCTTCTTCCTCCACCACAAGGAGTGGGCCAAGGCGATCGAGCAGCTCGTGTCGATGGGGGTCCGCGCGGAGCAGCAGGCCCTGGCCGCGCATGGGCTGAACTACGTGATCGAGAAATATCTGCCCCAGAAGATCGCCCACCCGGAGCGGTTCTTGCCCTAGCGGGCGGGAGCGGAGTCGCCGCGGGCCCCAAACGACAGGTGCCCTCGCGCGACACCCCACCCGCCCCCGAGGGCAAGAACCCCACCGGGTGGGCGATAATAAGGGGCAGAAACATA
>JACQPZ010000066.1 GCA_016207265.1 Candidatus Latescibacterota bacterium
GGAATGCCGCACTGATGGAGCCTCAGCTCGGGGCCGACCACGATGACCGAGCGGCCCGTGTTGTCCACGCGCTTCCCGAGGAGGTTCTGGCGGAAGCGGCCCTGCTTCCCCTTCAGCATGTCGGAAAGCGACTTGAGCGGCCGGTTCCCTTGTCCGCGCACCGCGCGGCTCCGCCGCCCGTTGTCGACGAGGGCGTCCACCGCCTCCTGGAGCATCCGCTTCTCGTTGCGGAGGATCACTTCGGGCGCGCGGATGTCGATCAGCTTCTTGAGCCGGTTGTTCCGGTTGAACACGCGCCGAAAGAGGACGTTCAGATCGGAGGACGCGAACCGGCCGCCCACGAGCGGAACGAGCGGACGCAAATCCGGTGGAAGCACCGGGATGACGGAGAGGACCATCCACTCCGGGCGGTTCCCGCTCTGCCGGAACGCCTCCACGATCCGCAGGCGCTTCAGCGTCTCCTTCTTCCGCTGGACGGAGTTCTCGATCTTCGCGATCGCCCGCAGCTCGGCGGATAGCTCGTCCAGGTCGATCTCGGCCAGGAGATCGCGGATCGCCTCCGCGCCCATCTTCGCGTTCAGCGTGATCGTCTCGTCCTGCGTCAGCTCGTAGTACTCGTCCTCGGAAATGAGGTGCTTCTTCTTCAGGCCGCTCGTCCCCGGATCGAGCACAACGTAGGACTCGTAGTAGAGGACCCGCTCCAGATCGCGGATCGACATATCGAGGAGATGCCCGATCCGGCTCGGCACCGCCTTGAAGTACCAGATGTGCGAGACCGGCACCGCGAGGTTGATGTGCGCGAGCCGCTCGCGGCGAACCTTGGCCTGCGTCACTTCCACGCCGCAACGGTCGCAGATCACGCCCCGGTAGCGGATGCGCTTGTACTTGCCGCAGTTGCACTCCCAGTCCTTGACCGGACCGAAGATCTTCTCGCAGAAGAGCCCGTCCCGCTCCGGCTTGAAGGAGCGGTAGTTGATCGTCTCGGGTTTCGTCACCTCCCCGTGGGACCAGCCCCGGATCGTCTCCGGCGAAGCGAGCATGATCCGGATCGAATTGAACGCGAGCCGTCGGCGGCCGATGTCACGGTCGTCGACGCGCGCGAGCGAGAATCGCTGACGTTCCGTTGCGAGAGGCGACTTGATACCGAACAGTTCCTGCATTGTCTCGTGCCTCCTCGGCTAGGCTTCGTCCCGAAGCTGAACGTCCATGCAAAGGCTCTGCAATTCCTTCACGAGCACGTTGAAGGACTCCGGCGTGCTGGGGGCCGGCGGATTCTCCCCCTTCACGATCGCCTCGTAGATGCGCGACCGGCCCACGACGTCGTCCGATTTAACGGTAAGCAACTCTTGTAATGTGAACGCCGCTCCGTAGGCCTCGAGGGCCCACACCTCCATCTCTCCGAACCGCTGCCCGCCGAACTGGGCCTTCCCGCCCAGCGGCTGCTGCGTGACGAGGGAGTAGGGGCCGATCGAGCGCGCGTGGATCTTGTCGTCCACGAGGTGCGAGAGCTTCATCATGTAGATGTAGCCCACGGTCACGCGCTGGTCGAAGGACTCGCCGGTCCTCCCGTCGTAGAGGACGGTCTTTCCGTCCTCGGGCAGGTTGGACTGCCGGAGGTGCGCCTTGATCTCGTCCACGGTCGCGCCCGCGAACACCGGGGTCGCCACCGTGATGCCCAGCTCCTGCGCGGCCCAGCCCAGGTGGGTTTCCAGCACCTGTCCGATGTTCATACGCGAGGGCACGCCGAGCGGGTTCAGCACCATGTCCACCGGCGTCCCGTCCGGCAGGTAGGGCATGTCCTCCTCGGGCATGATCTTCGCGACCACGCCCTTGTTGCCGTGCCGCCCCGCCATCTTGTCGCCGACCGAGAGCTTGCGCTTCTTGGCCACGTACACCTTCACCAGCTTGACCACGCCGGGGGGAAGCTCGTCCCCGCGGGTCACCTTCTCGATTTCCTTCTCGAGGTTCTTCTCGACGCGGTCGAGCGCGCGCGCGGCGCCCTCCATGAGGCCCCAGAACCGGTCGTTCGCCGCGTCGCTCCTCGCGACGGGGGTCTTGTACGGGACCGCGTCCAGGTCCACCTTCGAGAGGAACTCTTCGTCGATCTTCTTGCCGGCCCGGGCGACCGGCTTCTCGTCGTCGCCCTCGACCCATTTGTTCACGTACTCGCCGTCCAGAACCTTGGCCACCTCGGCGGCCCGGGTCTCGAGAATCCGGTCCTTCTCCTTCTTCGCGTGGCGACGGAGCCGGTCGATCTTCCGCTTTTCCTGCTTCTTGGTCGACTCGTCCTTCTCGCGCCGGCTGAACACCTTGGTGTCGATGACGACGCCGTCCATCCCCGGAGGAGCCTTGAGCGACGCGTCGCGCACGTCGCCCGCCTTCTCGCCGAAGATCGCGCGCAGGAGCCGCTCCTCGGGCGTGAGGTCGGTCTCGCCCTTCGGCGTGACCTTTCCGACCAGGATGTCGCCCGCCTTCACGCGGGCCCCGATCCGGACGATGCCCTCCTCGTCGAGGTTCTTCACCGCGTCCTCGCTCACGTTCGGGATCTCGCGGGTGATCTCCTCGGCTCCGCGCTTCGTGTCGCGCACTTGGAGCTCGAACTCCTCGATGTGGATCGAGGTGAAGCGGTCATCCTTGATGAGCCGCTCCGAGACGAGGATCGCGTCCTCGTAGTTGTAGCCGCCCCAGGGCATGAAGGCGACGAGCACGTTCGCGCCGAGCGCCAGCTCCCCGTTCCGGGTCGCCGCGCCGTCCGCGAGGAGCTGCCCTTTCTTCACGCGGTCTCCCTCGGAGACCAAGGGTCGCTGGTTGATGCACGTGTCCTGGTTCGAGCGCTTGAACTTGGTCAGGCGGTAGGTGTCGAGCCCCGCCATTTCCGAGTAATCGACGGTCTTGGGCTTTCCTTCGGGCTGGTCGTAGCGGATCAGGACCTGATCCCCCGAGACCGACTCGACCGTGCCGGAGCGCCGCGCGACGATGAGGGCGCCGGAGTCTTCGGCCACCTTCCCTTCGAGCCCCGTTCCGACGAGCGGCGCCTCGGTGAAGAGGAGCGGCACCGCCTGGCGCTGCATGTTCGAGCCCATGAGCGCGCGGTTCGCGTCGTCGTGCTCGAGGAACGGAATCAAGGCCGCCGCCGGGCTCACGAGCTGGATCGGCGAGATGTCCATGTAGTCCACGTCGGCCGGCTCGACGAAGGGGAACTCGCCCTTCTCGCGGACGTTCTGCGGACCCAAAAGCTTTCCGCCGTGATCCACCGCCGCGTTCGCCTGGGCGATCTTGAAGCGGTCCTCCACGTCGGCCGACAGGAACTGGACCTGCTTCTTGTCCACGACGCCGCTCGCGACGCGGCGGTACGGCGTTTCCAAAAACCCCAGCTCGTTCACGCGCGCGTAGGTCGCGAGCGAGGAGATGAGCCCGATGTTCGGGCCCTCGGGGGTCTCGATCGGGCACATGCGCCCGTAATGCGTGTAATGGACGTCGCGCACCTCGAACCCCGCGCGGTCGCGCGTGAGCCCGCCGGGCCCGAGGGCGGAGAGACGCCGCTTGTGGGTCAGCTCCGCCAGCGGATTCGTCTGGTCCATGAACTGCGAGAGCTGGCTCGATCCGAAGAAGCTCTGGATCACCGCCGAGATCGTCCGGGCGTTGATCAGGTCGTACGGCGTCACCTGCTCCGCGTCCTGGAGCGTCATCCGCTCGCGGATGATCCGCGCCATGCGCGCGAGCCCCACGTTGAACTGGTTCGAGAGAAGCTCGCCGACGGCGCGCACCCGGCGGTTCCCGAGGTGGTCGATGTCGTCGGTCGTGACCGGGAGCCCCGGAACTTCGGCGCCGAGCCTCAGGTGCGTGAGGTAGGCGATGATGACGATGAAATCCTCCGGGCAGAGCGTCGTCTGCTCGTCGTCCGGGATCGAGAGCCCCAACCGCTTCCGCTTGTCCTTCGATCCAAGGAGGATCTCGTGCGGCAATTTTCGATTGAGCTTGTACCGGCCGACCTTCGCGAGGTCGTAGCGCTTCGGGTTGAAGAAGAGCTTCTTCAAGATGTCCCGCGCGGTGTCCGCGCGCGGCGGCTCGCCCGGGCGAAGGAGGTTGTAGATGCGCGTGAGCGCCTCCTCCTCGGTCTTCGTGGAATCCTTCTTCAGCGTGTTGCGGACGATGTCGGCCTCGTCGCGGTGGGGAATGACGAAGGTCCGGACCGTCGTGAATCCGGCCTTCCGGAGGCCCTCGATCCGCTCCATCGTGATGATCTCGTTCGCTTCGAGGAGCACCTCGCCGGTGCGCTCGTCCACCACGTCCTCGGCCGCGATCCTGCCGAGCGCGTCCGGCTCCTTCTTGGAGCGCGCCCCCCCGATCTCCTCTTCCTCGGAGTCGTAGAAGAGCTGGAGGATCTCCCGGTCCGTGACGTATCCCAGGGCCTTGAGGAGCACCGTGACCGGGAGCTTCCGCTTCCGGTCGATGTGCACGTACATGATGTCGTTCACGTCGAGGCTGAATTCGACCCACGAGCCGCGGTAGGGGATGATTCGGGCGGTGTAGAGCTTCTTTCCGTTCGGGTGGATCAGATCATCGAAGAAGACGCCCGGAGAGCGGTGGAGCTGGCTCACGATCACGCGCTCGGCGCCGTTGATGATGAAGGTCCCCTTGTCGGTGATGATCGGAAGCTCTCCGAGGTAGACCTCCTGCTCGATGATGCTCTTGTCCTTGCGGCCCTCCTCCGTGTCCTCGCGGACGCGCAGGCGCAGCGTCGCCTTCAGCGGAACCGAGAACGTGAGGTCCCGCTCCTGGCACTCGTCCACGGAGTACTTCGGCTCCCCGAGGTCGTACCGCACGAACTCCAGCGAGAAGAACTCGCGCGGATCCGAGATCGGGAACACGCTGTTGAAGACCTCCTGAAGCCCTTCGTTCTTCCGCTTCAGAGGTTCCACCTCGGCCTGTATGAAATTCCGGAACGACTCCAGCTGGACGTCGAGGAGGTTCGGGATCTGGATGTCCCACTCCCGCTCGATCTTGCTGAAGCTCCGGCGCTCCTTGCCGCGAATCGCTTTCACGTCGGTTTCACCCTTTCGAAGGTGCCCACTGGAGCCGCGGTCGGCGAACTATCGGATCTCAACGGTGGCGCCGTTCTCCTCCAGCTTCTGCTTGATCGACTGAGCCTCCTCCTTGGAGACCTTTTCCTTGACCGGCTTGGGCGCACCGTCCACCAGATCCTTCGCCTCCTTGAGGCCCAGACCCGTGACCTCGCGGACGACCTTGATGACCTGGATCTTCTTGTCGCCCGCGCCCGTGAGCACCACGTCGAACTCGGTCTTCTCCTCGACCGCCGCGGCCGCTCCGGCGCCGGCGCCGGGCCTGGCCGCCATCATGGGCATGGCCGCCGTGACGCCGAAATGCTCCTCGAGCTTCTTCACGAGGCCCGAGACTTCGAGCATCGTCATGTTCTCCAGCATGCTGATGATCTGCTGCTCCTTGGTCGCTGCTTCCACGTTGAGTTTCCTCCTCCGGAATCTCGGGCGGCCCCGGCGTACGACGCGCGGACCTCAGCCCTGCTTTTTCGTTCCGATGGCGTCGATGGTCCCCACCAGTTTCCGCAGCGAGCCCGAGAGCACGCCGACGAACCCCTGGAGGGGCGAACGAAGCGCACCGATGAATTGGCCCAGCAGGACCTCGCGCGGAGGAAGCTGTGCCAGGACCTTGATGCCGTCGGGGCCGTACAGATGGCCGCCGACATACGCCGCCTTGATGGCCGGCTTCTCGAATTCCCTCGCGAACTCGGAGAGGATCTTGGCCCCCGCGACCTCGTCCGATCCCAGCGCGATGCCCGTGGGACCCTCGAGATACGGATCCAGACCCTTCACTCCGCTCTCCGCGAACGCGCGCTTCGTGAGCGTGTTCTTCTCGACGACGTACTCCACCCGGGCGTCGCGAAGCTTGCGTCGCATTTTCGTCACCAAGTCCACGTTCATTCCCGTGAAGTTGGCGAGATAGATCGATTTCGACCGGGCGATCGCCTCGGTCAGCTCCCGGACCCGCTGTTCCTTTTCCGCAGTCGGCATGGGCGCGAAATCTCCGTTCCCTGATGCGCTACTCTGGGGTTGACGCTAGGCCTTGAAGGTCGCCTGGACCGCCGCCGGATCGAGACGCACCGGGGGGCCCATCGTCGAGCTCAAGGTGACGCTGCGAATGTATTGTCCCTTCGCCGAGGCCGGCCGGGTCCGGACGACCTCGCGCAGGAACGACTCCACGTTTGCGAGCAGCTGTTCTTTCCCGAACGAGGCTTTGCCGACGGGCGCGTGGAGGTTTCCCGCCTTGTCCACGCGGTACTCGATCTTTCCCGCCTTCACCTCGCGCACGGCCCGCGACACCTCGAAGGTGACCGTTCCGCTGCGGGGGTTGGGCATGAGGCCGCGGGGCCCGAGGATGCGCCCCAGCTTTCCCACCTCGCCCATCATGTCCGGCGTGGCGATGATGCTGTCCACGTCCAACCAGCCCTCGTTCAGCTTCCTGATCCATTCCTCCGATCCGACGAAATCGGCGCCCGCGACGCGCGCCTCCTTCTCCTTCTCGCCATTCGTGAGCACTAGGACGCGGATCTTCCTTCCGGTCCCGTGAGGAAGGACGACGGAGCCGCGCACCTGCTGCTCCGCGTGGCGCGGATCGACGCCGAGCCGCATCGCGACCTCGATCGTCTCGTCGAACTTCGCGGTGGCCGTCTTCTTCAGGCGCTCGATCGCTTCGGGTAGGTTCGTGAGCTTCTCTCCCGCGACGACCGTGGCGCCGCTCCGATACCGTTTTCCTCGCTTCATCGCGCCCCCTAACCCTCGACGTCGATGCCCATGCTCCGGGCGGTGCCTGCGACCATCTTGGCCGCCGCCTCGACGTCATTGGCATTGAGGTCGGGACGCTTCAGCTCCGCGATCTCGCGCACCTGCGCGGCCGTCACCTTCGCGACCTTCGTCCGGTTCGGCTCGCCGGATCCCTTCGCGATGCCCGCCGCGCGCTTCAGGAGCACCGCGGCCGGCGGGGTCTTCGTGATGAAGGTGAAGGAGCGGTCGTTGTAGACGGTGATCACGACCGGGATGATCAGGCCGGGCTGCCCCTGGGTGCGCGCGTTGAACGCCTTGCAGAACTCCATGATGTTCACGCCGTGCTGCCCCAGCGCGGGGCCGATCGGCGGAGCCGGAGTGGCATTGCCTGCGGGCACCTGGAGCTTCACCAGGGCCTGTACGGGTTTCCCTTTCGCCATGTACGGTTCCTTTCTCCTCGCGGGGGGTCACCCCGCTCCCACGTCGCGTGGTCGCGCGCGGCGGCTCTCGTCCGGCCCGCCGCGGCCGGCGGTCAAACCGGCTGCACTTGCAGGAAATCGAGCTCCACGGGCGTCGCGCGCCCGAAGATCGACACCATCACCTTCACCTTCTGCCGCTCCGGATTCACCTCGTCCACGACGCCGGTGAAGTCGGTGAACGGCCCGTCCACGACCTTCACGTGCTCGCCCGACTTGAACGGAACCGCGGCGGATCCCTTGGCGCGGCCGCCGGACTCGAGCTGGCCCAGGATCCGCTTCACCTCCGTCTCCCGAAGGGGGATCGGATCCTGGCCGGAGCCGACGAAGCGCGTCACTCCCGGCACGTTCTGGACGAGCGTGCGCGTCTCGAGATTCAGGTCCATCTCGACGAGCACGTAGCTCGGGAAGGTCTTCCGCTTCGAGGTGATCCGCTTGCCGTCCTTCATTTCGGCGAACTCCTCCGTCGCAACGAGGATCTGGCCGAAATGGGATTCCAACCCGGCGGCGTGGATCGCCCGCTCGAGGTTTGCCTTCACTTTGTTCTCATGGCCCGAGTACGTGTGAATCACGAACCACTGCATCGCGGTCCCTTCCATGGCCTACCCGATCAGCCGCACGAGGGCTTCGAATGCGTAGCTCAAGCCCCGGTCGACGATTCCGATGAAAATCGAAACCAGGATCACCATCACGATCACGACCAACGTGGAATCCTTCAGCTCGGTCCGCGATGGCCAGCTCACCTTGCTCATCTCAACGCGCACGTCGCGGATGTACTCGGTCGCGGCTGCGACCACGCCCTTCCGCTCGTCGCTTCGTTCGGTCGTCGGTTCTGCGCGCACGGGATCGGCCCTTTCAGGTGCTGCGGTACGGTGGCAGGCCAGGAGGGATTTGAACCCCCGACACCCGGTTTTGGAGACCGGTGCTCTAGCCGGACTGAGCTACTGGCCTACCCAGGTCTCGGCCCGGCGTACTACCGGGTTTCCTTGTGCAGCGTGTGCTTCCGGCAGCGGGGGCAGAACTTCTTCCACTCCACGCGGTCGGGATGCGTCCGCTTGTTCTTCGTGTTCGTGTAGTTGCGCTCCTTGCATTCGTTGCAGGCGAGCGTGATCTGATCGCGCATGACGATTCGCCCCTATTCCCGACGGCTACTCGATGATCTCCGTGACGACGCCGGCGCCGACGGTGCGGCCGCCCTCGCGAATCGCGAACCGAAGCTCCTTCTCCATCGCGATCGGCGTGATCAACTCCACCGTCGTGTCCACGTTGTCCCCGGGCATCACCATCTCA
>JACQPZ010000059.1 GCA_016207265.1 Candidatus Latescibacterota bacterium
CCCGGCAGCGGCCTCGGGTCGGTATCCGAGGCCAGCGTGATCGTATCGCCGACCTTGGCATCGGAAACAACCTTCACGTTCGCGATCACGTAGCCGACGTCTCCCGCCCAGAGCTCCTCGCGCGGCTCGAGGCCCAGGCGGAGCACCCCGACCTCGAGGGCGTCATAGCTCTTGCCCGTGGAGAGAAACCGCACGGACTCGCCTGCCCGGATCACGCCGCGCACCACGCGCACGTAGACGATGACGCCGCGGAACTGGTCGAACACGGAATCGAAGATGAGCGCCTGGAGCGACTCGTCGCTCATGTCCTTGGGCGGAGGCACCCGCGCGATGACGGCCTCGAGAAGGTCGTCGATGCCGCGCCCCTCCTTGGCCGAGACGCGGAGCACGTCCTCGGGCTCGACGTGGAGGAGCTGGGCGACCTCGAGCGACACGTCGTCGGTGCGCGCCGCCGGAAGATCGATCTTGTTCAGCACCGGAACGATCGCGAGGTGCTGATCCTGCGCGAGAAAGAGGTTCGACAGGGTCTGCGCCTCGATCCCCTGCGAGGCGTCCACCACGAGGATGGCTCCCTCGCACGCGGCGAGGCTGCGGGAGACCTCGTACGTGAAGTCCACGTGACCGGGGGTGTCGATGAGGTTGAGCTGGTAGGTCCTCCCGTCGCGCGCGCGGTACTCCATGGCGATGGCGTGGGACTTGATCGTGATGCCCCGCTCCCGCTCGAGATCCATGTTGTCCAGCACCTGCTCCATCATCTTGCCGCGGGGGACGGCGCCCGTGATCTCGAGCAGGCGGTCGGCGAGCGTGGACTTTCCATGGTCGATGTGCGCGATGATGCAAAAGTTCCGGACGAGGGATCGCGGGATCATGGGATCATGGGATCATGGGCGGCCGATCAGAGCGGGATCATGGTCGACGGGTCAGAATCGGGCCCGGACGGCGAGCGTGAGCCTCGGTTCCCCCTCGCCGGGCGCGGCCGCGTCGGGCGGGCCGAAGTCCGCCTCGAAGGTCGCGAGATGCGCGTCCACGTACGCGTCGATCATGTTCAGCATGTGAGCCGCCACGCCCCACCAGATCCAGTTGACCTTGCGGTTCAAGTGCACGTTCCGGTCATTCTCCGCGGCGAGGACCGCGGGGTCGAGATCCGGATACGGATCCCCGCGATCGATGGCCGCCTGGTACGCCTCATCGTGCCGATCCAAGGCGTCCTTCTCCTTCTCGAACTCGCTCCACGCCTTGTACGCAAGGAACCCCTCGCCGGCCACGACGGCCAGCGACTTCACGTACTTGCGATTCGCGGCTTGCCCCCAGCCGGGGATCGCGGCGGAGCGAAGCATCACGCTGAACGGACGCGGCCCGTGCGGGATTGAGTCCGGCCGGGAACCCCCGATCGCGCCCACGGGCGGACCGTCCGCGGACGGACCACCGACGAAGGAAACGCCCGCGGCGGCCGATTGGGACGCGAGGAGCAAACAGGCCACGAATGCGACCGCGCTACTCTTTCGTGAAGAAATGGGCGATCGCCAGGAACAGAAGAAGCACCCCGCCAAATCCGTACACTCCGATCACGACGCCCCGCGTGAACTCAGGGCCGAGGGTAGAGTTCTGCAGCAGGTATTCGAGCCCCTGCCCGAGCGCGATGATCAGGGCCAAAAGGAGCACGAAGGACCATTTCCGGACGAGCGCCACGATCGCGATCGTGACGACGATCACGATGACGCGGGGATCGTTCCAATTCAGCGTAACGAGGGAGTTCCACAATTCTTCCATGGTCCACCTCCCGTCCGTAAGGGTGGCGGGAACGTGTGGGAATCGAACCCACCTCGGACGTTTCTAGCGCCCGACATAAGGATTTGAAGTCCTCGGAGTCCACCAGAACCCATCCGTCCCCGATCCCGGCGTCAGGCGACGACCTCGAGATATTGCTTCTTCTTCGCCGTCACCTCCCCGACGACGGCGCCGCGGACCCCGGCCCGGCGCAGGCGGCCGAGGAGCCCGTTCACGCGGGAGGCGGGGAGCGCGATCAGGAGCCCGCCCGAGGTTTGCGGATCGACGAGCGCCTGCCGCGTGGGCTCCGCGACGCCCTCCCCCCACGCGACGTGGGGCTCCACCGCGGCGGCGTTCGCCTGAAGCCCCGCCGACGCCACGCCGCGCCCGACCAGCTCGATGGTCTGCGGCAAGAGCGGCACCGCGGCGCTGAAGAAGCGGAGCGCCGCTCGGCTCGCCCGCGCTATGTTGAGCGCGTGCCCCAGGAGGCCGAACCCCGTGACGTCGGTCGCCGCGTGCGCCGACGACGCCTTCATCGCGGCAGCGGCGGCCCGGTTCAGCGCCTTCATCTGGGCCGTCATCGCGCGGAGCGGAGCGTCCGGCAGGAGTCCGCGCTTGAGCGCCGTCGCGAGGATGCCCGTCCCGAGCGGCTTCGTGAGGACGAGGAGGTCCCCCTTCTTCGCGCCCGCGTTCGTCACGATCTTCTTCGGATCGATCTCGCCCGTCACGGCGTATCCGAACTTGATCTCGGGATCGCGCACGGAATGTCCACCGAGGAGCGTCACGCCGGCTTCCTTGAGCTTCGCCGCGCCGCCCCGCACGATCCGGCGCAGGATCTCGAGATCCCCCGTCTCGGAGGGGAAGCAGACGATCGAGAGCGCGAGCGTCGGCTTCCCGCCCATCGCGTAGATGTCGCTCAGCGCGTTCGACGCCGCGATCGCCCCGTAATCGGCGGGATCGTCCACGACGGGCGTGATGAAATCGACGGTCTGCGCCACGGCGAGCTTCGGCCCGACGCGGTAGACGCCCGCGTCGTCCCACGACTCGGGACTCACGAGGAGCCGGCGCGATCGCGGGACGGACGGAAGCGCCCCCAGAACCCGTCTCAGGTCCTCCGGACCCATTTTCGAAGCTCAGCCCGCGCACGCGACCTGCTCCGTGAGTCGCAGGATGTCCTTGCGGGTGTGATTCACGGGATGAGAGCCCAGGCCTCGATCTCGACCCTCGCGCCCAGCGGGAGCCCGGCCGCGGCCACGGTGCTTCGCGCGGGCTTCGGATCCGGGAAGTGCCGGGCGTAGACCTCGTTCATCGCCTTGAACTCGGACATGTCGGCGAGGTAGACGGTCGTCTTCACCACGTCCTGGAGCGAAGCGTGCGCCGCGGTCAGGATCGCCTGGAGATTGCGGAGCGCCTGCTCGGTCTCGGCCGAGACGCCTCCCGGAACGAGCTTCCCGGTCGGCGGGTCGAGTCCGACCTGGCCGGACGTGACGATCCACCGCCCGGCGAGCGTGCCGGTCCGGCCCTGGGCGTACGGGCCGATCGCCGCCGGAGCGTGGGGCGTGCTTACGACCGGGCCCTGGCGGTCGCCGCTCACTCGACGGTGACGCTCTTCGCGAGGTTGCGGGGTTGATCCACGTCGCAGCCCCGCTCCACCGCGATGTAGTAGGCGAGGAGCTGAAGGGGCACGACCGAGAGTAGCGGCGTGAGCGGACCGAGGGCGCGCGGAATGTGGATCACGTGGTCCGCTTTCGTCGCTACGTGATCGTCCCCTTCCGACGCGATGGCGATGATCCTGCCGCGCCTCGCGCGGACCTCCTCCATGTTGCTCAGGACCTTTTCGTAGGCCGAGTCCTGCGTGCAGATGAAGACGACCGGCATGTTCTCGTCGATCAACGCGATCGGCCCGTGCTTCATCTCGGCCGCGGGATAGCCTTCGGCGTGGATGTACGAGATCTCCTTCAGCTTCAGGGCCCCCTCCAGCGCCACGGGGAAATTGTAGCCCCGGCCCAGGTAGAGGAAATTGTTGTGGTGCGCGTACGCGCGCGCGATGGAGCGGATCTTCTCCGCGTCGGCGAGAATCCCCTCGATCCGCTCCGGAATCGAGCCGAGGTCCCGGGCGAGCGCCGCCCCCATCTCGGGCGAAAGCTCGCCCAGGCGGCCCAGGTAGAGCGTCAGGAGGGCGAGCGCCGCGACCTGCGACGTGAAGGCCTTGGTGGACGCCACGCCGATCTCGGGGCCGGCGTGGATGTAGACGCCGCCGTCCGATTCGCGCGCGATCGTGCTCCCGACGACGTTGCAGACGCCGAGTACGCGCGCGCCCTTCCGCTTTGCTTCCCGCATCGCGGCGAGCGTGTCCGCGGTCTCGCCCGATTGGCTGATCGCGATCACGACCGTGCCCGGCTCCAAGATCGGATTCCGGTACCGGAACTCCGACGCGTACTCCACCTCCACGGGAACCCGGGCCAGCTCCTCGATCAGGTATTCCCCGATCATCGCGGCGTGCCAGGAGGTTCCGCAGGCCGTGATGACGACGCGGCTGATGGACCGCAGCTCGGCGGGAGTCATGTTCAGACCGCCCAGCCGGGCGGTCCCCTCGTCGAGGAGAAGCCTCCCGCGAAGCGTGTTCCGGAGCGACTGGGGCTGCTCGAAGATCTCCTTGAGCATGAAGTGCGGGTATCCCGCCTTCTCGATCTTCTCGAGATCCCAGTCCACGGTTTCGATCCGTTTCGAGACGGTCTCTTCCCGGATCGTCGTCGTGTGGATCCCCGCGGGCGTGAGGACCACCATCTCCTCGTCGTCCAGGTATACGACCTGGTTCGTGTGGCGGATGATCGCGGACACGTCGGATGCGAGGATGTACTCGGAGTCGCAGATCCCGACGACGAGCGGGCTCCCGTGGCGGGCGCCGACGATCTTCGCGGGGTCGTCGCGGGAGATCACGGCGATCCCGTAGGTCCCGGTCAGATGGCGGACGGCCGCCGCCACCGCCCGCTCCAGATTCCCGTCGAAGTACTTCTCAATCAGGTGGGCGATGATCTCCGTGTCGGTGTCCGTCGTGAACCGGTGCCCCTCCTGCTCGAGCTTCTGCTTCAGCGTGGTGTAATTTTCGATGATCCCGTTGTGGACGACCGCGATTACCCCCTTGCAGTCGGTGTGCGGGTGCGCGTTCACCGTCGTGGGCTCGCCGTGCGTCGCCCATCGCGTATGGGCGATCCCCAGCGTGCCGCGGGGAGCCGACGCGGCGAGGAGCTGCTCGAGGACCGCGATCTTCCCGGCGGATTTTTCCACGATGAGCCCGCGGCCGTTCAGGATCGCGACCCCGGCGGAATCGTAGCCGCGATACTCGAGCCGCCTCAACCCTTCGAGAAGGATGGGAAGCGACTCCTGCGATCCCACGTATCCTACGATGCCGCACATGGGGAAACCCTCCCGGCGTTACCGCGCCCGGACGCGCGCCTGCGACCGCTCGACCGCATCCACGGCGGAGCGCACGAGGCCCTCCGCGCGCTCCCGGCTCAAGGCCTCGGCGAGGATCCGGACGACGGGCTCGGTGCCCGAGGCCCGGACATGAACCCAGCAATCTTCCCAGAGGTACTTTTCCCCGTCCAGCAGATTGCGCTCGGCGTCCGGGAAGGCCGCCCGAAGCTCCTCCCCCAACGCGTTCCAGTCCGAGACGCGAAGCTCCAGCTTCCGCTTCACCATCACGAGCGCCGGCAATTCGGCCACGCGGGCGCTCAGCGGGCGCGGGTCGCGCGAGAGCCAGTCGATCGTGATCGCCGCCGCCAGAACCGCGTCCCGGGTCGTATGGAGCGCAGGGTAGATCACGCCGCCGTTTCCCTCCCCGCCGACGACGCCTCCGAAGGCCCGCAGCCCCTCGGCCACGTGCGCTTCTCCGATCCTCGTTCGATGCACGGGGACGCCGTAGCGGCGCGCGATCCCCTCGACGCCGCCCGAGGTCGACGCGTTCACGACGACCGGCCCGGGCGCCCGGGCCAGCGCCCAGTCGACCGCGATCTGAAGCGTACGCTCCTCCCCGATCGGATTGCCGCGCTCGTCCACGATGGCGAGGCGGTCGGCGTCCGGGTCGTTCGCGAACCCGATCGAAGCGCCGCTTACGCGTACCCGCTGGCCGAGCGCGCCCAGGTTCTCCGGCAGGGGCTCCGCCACGCGCGGGAAGCGCCCGTTCGGCTCGCAATAGAGCCGCTCCACCTCGCAGCCGAGCGACTCGAGGAGGGCTGGCGTCGCGATCGATCCGGCCCCGTTCACCGCGTCCACGACCACGCGGAAGCGGCTGTGGCCGATGCGCGCGCGGTCGAGGCCCTCGAGCGCGAGGATCGCGTCGCGATGGCGGCGGATCGCGTCGTCGTCCTCCCGGATCGCGCCGGCGCCGTCGTGCGCGGCCCACGCCGCGACCCCCGCGCGCGCGCGGCGCGCCACCTCTTCGGCCTGCCTGGGCTCGAGGAACGTCCCTCCCGGCCCGAAGAGCTTGAGGGCGTTCCAGGGCGCGGGATTGTGGCTCGCGGTGATCGCGATCCCTCCCGAGGCGCCGTGGTGGCGGATCGCGAAGAGAATCGTGGGCGTGGGCGCGATGCCGACGTCGACGACGTCCCGTCCCGAGGCGAGAAGCGCGGCCTGGGCAAGGCGCGACACCCAGGCGCCGCTGGGACGCGTATCGCGCCCGATCACGACGGGGCCCGAGCCGAGGAAGGACGCATGCGCGGCGGCGACGCGGAGGATGACTTCGGGCGTGAACGTCCGCCCCACGATTCCGCGCACGCCGGAGGCGCTGACCATGAGGCCATGGAGCGGGTCGGGCGCCGGAGCGCCTTTCCCCGGCGCTCCCGCCGCGTCCCCCGGGCGGGGGGTCGGCCGATCGTGATCTCTGGTCATGATGTGCGACCGTTGGTGCGGGTCGGTCGTCCCGAAAGTGGAGCTGGTGAGCGGAATCGAACCGCTGACCTACGCATTACGAGTGCGTTGCTCTACCAGCTGAGCTACACCAGCTTGATCGACGGAAGCCGCGGCGTCCCGCGGTGGGCGGATCCGGCGCAAATGAATGGTGCGACCCCGCAGAATCGAACTGCGGACACCCACGTTTTCAGCGTGGTGCTCTACCAACTGAGCTAGGGTCGCGCCAAGCGTAGAAACTACCACGGCGGGCCCGCGACGGTCAACGCCTAGGCGAGCCGGCGGCGACGTTCGGACCGCCCTTCGCGGCGGTCCGGCTTGCGACGCCGGTCCTCGTTGTCGCGTGTCGGGAGATAGATCGTCACGATGCTGCTCCAATCCCCCTCGCTCCGGGCCCGGATCTCGCCTCCGTGCTCGCGGACGATCTGATACGCCATCGCGAGCCCCACGCCGGAGCCGTAGCGCCGCGACGTCGAGAACGGGACGAAGAGCCGGTCCAGGACCTCGCCCGCGACCTTGGGGCCGTCGTGCGCGATCTCCGCCTGGACGGCGCCCTGCCCGGCGCGCGTCTCGACCCTCACCCTTCCCCCGCTCGGCACGGAGCTGAGCGCGTAGCTCAAGACGTTGACGAGGACCTGGCGCATCTTCTCATTGTCGAGGAGGAGCGCCGGGACGTCGGGCGCGAGTCGCTTCAGGAGCCGCACGCGCCGCCGCACGAGGTCTTCGGCCTGCGATTGGAGCACGTCCTGTACGAGCGCGTTCAGGTTCTCGAGCTTGAGACGCGGCCGCGTCATCTGAGCCAGCGCGACCTGCTCGGTGAGCACCCGCTCCAGCCGCTCGGTCTCGCGGATGATGATCTCCAGATACTCCCGGTTCTCGTCCTTCGCCGGGAGGCTCTTGAGCACCCGCTTCGCGAACCCGGTGATCGCGGCGACCGGGTTGCGAATATCCTGCGCGACCTGGATGCCCCGCTCGCCGACGACGGCGAGCTTCTCCGCGTGGCGGAGCTGCGCTTCGACTTCCTGAAGCCGCCGATCCTTCGAACGCAGGGTCTCCTCGTGCGAGGAGCGGATGTTCGCGAGCGACGCGATCGAGGCCAGAAGCTCGGCGGCCTGGGCGTCCTCCGCGTCGAACGCGGCCGGCGCGTCCTGCCTGCCGCCCCCTTTGTTGAAGACGAGGAGCGCTCCCCAGATCGCGTCGCCCTCTCGGATCGGGACCGCGAGGACGCCGCGCCAATCCTCCGGCACGAAGCCCGAAAGCCGCGGGTCCGCGCTGACCCCCTCGATGATCAACGGCTTCGAATCCGCCTCGAACCACTGGAGCAGCCAGGCGCCCAGCCGGTCCAAGTCCTGTCCCGCGCCGGGATCCACCGCGTGGACGTGGGCGATCTCGGGCGCGTCCCCGGTCCCGCGCGTCCACGCCACGCCGCCCGACGCCTGGGTCCCCGGAAGAAGGGCCCGGAGCGCAAGCCCGACGCGCGCCTCCCGGTGGGAAGGCTGCGCCGCCGCGCGGCAGAGATCGGTCGCGGATTGCAGCGCGGCTCCCCGCCGCCGGACCAGGTCGAGGACGCTGTTCCCCTCGAGCGCGATGCCGGCCTGGGCCGTGATCGCGCCCAGAAGCTCGAGTTGATCGGCGGTCCATCCCGAGTACCCGAGCCCCTGGGCCACGACCAGGACTCCGAGAACCCGCTCCCTGCCGAACACGGGGAGCAGGGCCACGGCTCCTTCGGGGAGCGATTCCGAAACGCTGCCCGGGATCCGAAGCTCGCGGCGGGGGTTCGCGATGAGAGCGGCGCGCCCGTCGAAGACGGCGTCCGCGAAGAGATCTCGATCCTCATCGAGATACAACGTCTCATCTCTCAGCCGCTCGAACACCGTACCGTCGAATCCGCCGGCGGACTCGAACGACTCGAGGTCCACGTCGGTGCGAGACGGCGCTTCATTGGTCTCGCGGTCGGCGCGCCGATACGACACAGCCAGCTTGAGGCCCGTCCCGTCGGGAATCAGCCGGAAGAGGAGGATCGTATCGGCCACGTCGGCGAAGGCCCCGCCGATCGCGGCCAGGAGAAGCCGGCCGATCCGATCGGGAGAGAGCGCTCCGTGCATGAGCGGAATCCACCGGAAGAGAGACCCGGCCGCGCGGGATCGCGCCTCCTCCTCCTCGATTCCGTCCGCCTGCTCGAGGCGCGCCGCCCGCAGCTCTTCTTCGAGCAGATGGAAGAGAAGGCCCAGCGTCGGCATCACTCCCGCGGACCCGGGCGGCGCGGGTTGGACCCGCTCGACGGCGCCCTGGATGCGGGCGCAATGGACGCAATCCTGGGTGAATCGCGACTCGAAATCCTCGCGCGCCTCGAACGGGCACGGTCGGGGCTCGACATAGCAGGCCCCCTGAGCGACTCGATCCGCCCCGTACGCCTTGCGATCCGCGTAGCGCTTCCATTCGAGGACGATCATCTCTTCCAACCGAGCCGTTCCTGACGCCCGCTTCGCACCCATCTCGCCCCTCCCGGACGACCACGCCGCGCCCCGTTCCAAGACCGGGTATTCCTATCAGGTTGATTTACGGCAATTTAGGAGATATCTTGAGACAGCGATCTCGGCATAACCCATTGGAAAAAGGAGGATTAGGGATGGATGCGAAACCGAAGGCCGGACCCGGCCACATCAACATGGAGTTGGGCGAGAAGGAAGCGGAGGGGATCTACTCGAATTTTGCGGTCATCAGTCATTCCCTCTCCGAGTTCGTGCTCGACTTCGCGCGCGTGCTGCCGGGCACCCAGAAGAGCAAGGTGTTCGCGAGGGTCGTGATGACGCCGCCGAACGTGAGGTCCCTGCTCGTCGCGCTCGAGACCAACATCAAGAAGTACGAGGATCAGTTCGGGAAGATCAAGACCTTCGAGCCGCAGGCGAAGGAGATCGGCTTCACGACGTAACCGGGCGGGCGGGCGCTACCGACCTCACGTCGGGGTGGGGGCTCCGTCGGCGGGTTCGACGGGAGCCGGCGTCTTCCAGCGGCGGTGGAGCCAATACCAGTGGTCCGGGCGCCGGCGCACGTGGGCTTCGATCGTGTCGTTGATGGCGCGCGTGAGGCGCTCGACCTCGCCCCGCTCGTCGGCCGTGCGGTCGGGACGCAGGATCGCCACGAGCGTCGAGCGGAATCGTGCGCGCGGCTCGCGCTCGATGAGGCCGATCCCGATCGGACACCCGGTCCGGTATGCGAGCCGGGCGGGGCCCGTGTGCGTCGACGCCGGCCTTCCGAAGAAGGGTACGTGGATCCCGACCCCGCGCGCGTCTTGATCCGGGAGCATCCCGAGGAACGCGCCCCGGCGGATCGCGCGGAGCGCGTCGCGCATGCCGAAGCCGATCTTCACGGCCTCGATGCCGAGATCGGCCCGGATCCGGTCGAAGTAGGCGTCGCTCCCGGGGTTGCTCTGCGGCGGCAGGAGGTAGCGCATCGGCCCTCCCGCCGCGCGGAGCGCGGCGCCGCACAGCTCCCAGTTGCCGTAGTGCGCCGTGACCATGACGGCGCCCTTCCCTTCCCGGGCCCATTCCAATGCAGGCTCGTAGCCGACCAACTCGACGCGACGCAGGATCCCGTCCAGGCCCAGCCGGGGAAGGGCGAGGAACTCCACGAACGAACGACCGATCTGCACGAACATGCGGCGCGCGATCTCGCGCGCGGGGGTTCCCTCGTACTCGGCCCCGAGCGCGGCGGTGATGTTCGCGATCGCGATCCGCCTGCGCCGCGAGAGCGCCCCGTAGGCGGCCCTGCCGACCAGGGCGCCGATGGCGCTGGACCATTCGAAGGGGATGGAGCGGGCGACGAACCCGATCGTATGGAGCGCCGCCACTTCGATCCGCTGCCGCAGGGGCCGAAGGGGCGAGCGACCCATCGATCAGCGCCGCCGCGTCTTTCGCGCGAAGCCGCCCGGCTCACGCCGCGCAAGGCCCTGAAGCTCGAGCGAGAGGAGCGCCGCGCCCAGCTCCGGGGCGGTGAGCGAGGCGGCCTGCGCGAGCCGATCGAGCGGGAGCGGGCGCTCGCGGAGCGCGCGGTAGAGACGCGACTCGGGGTCGGTGAGTGCGGCATCGGGAAGCTCCTCTCGTGCCGGGTCCCGGTCGTCGCTACGGAAGGCGGCGACTCCGCCAGCCATGCCGACCAGCGCCAGCACATCCTCCGCGCTCCGCACGAGCGTCGCTCCGGCGCGGATCAGCGCGTGCGGCGCTTCCGCCAGCGGCTCCCGTGAGTCCCACGGCACGGCGCCGACCGGGCGTCCGAGCCGTGCGGCTTCGTGCGCCGTGATGAGGGCGCCGCTCGTGGCGCGACCCTGGACCACCACGACCGCGTCCGCCAACGCGGCGAGAATCCGGTTGCGGGCGGCAAACGTCGAGCGCGCGGCGGGAGCGCCGGGCGGGACCTCGCTCATGAGTCCGAGCGAGCGCCCGAGACGCGATTGGAGCGCGGCGTTCGAGCGCGGATAGACCTGATCGATGCCGGTGCCCAGCACGGCGCCGCTTAGCCCGCCGGCGTCGAGCGCTCCCTCGTGAGCCGCGGCGTCGATCCCGCGCGCCATCCCGCTGATCACCGCGGCTCCCTCGCGCGCGAGCCGGAAGGCGAGGTCGCGCGCCACATCGATCCCGTCCTCGGTGCCGTCCCGCGCGCCCACGACGGCGACGTGGGGTCCCGTGTGATGCCAGCCGCCCACGAGGAAAATCACGGCAGGGGGTGAGGGAAGATCGAGCAGGCGGCGCGGGTACGCCGCATCGGAGCGCGACACCGCGCGGCCCAGAAGCTCCATCCCCTCGTCCACCGCCCGCCCCCCGCGCGGCTTGGGCTCAGCGCGCGGCCTGCTGCGCGTCGTCCTCTCCGCCGACCACGTCATCCCAACTGAGCTGATCCTCCGGCGCGGGCGCGCCCGCGCCGGATCCTTCTTGCGGCACGCGGGGTCCTCGCTCTCCGATCTCCTGCAGCACGCGGCCCGCCGCCTCCGGGTCCCGTTCGAGGAGACCCTCGAGCGCATAGCGCATGGCGCGATCGGGCAGCGATTGAAACGCGACGGCCAGCTCCTGCGTCGCGAGCTCGTTCCGGCACAGTTGAATCAAGGCGTCCCACACCGCGTCGCGCACCGTGCGGTTCGGATCCTTCAAGAGCAAGACGAGCGGCGCCACTGCGCGCGGGTTGGCCATTCGCCCCAGCGCCGTGGCGGCCGAGGAGCGCGTGTACCAGAGCCCCGAATTCAGGTACTCGATGAGCGGCTCCACCACGGGCTCGCCGATCGAGGCGAGGACCCGGGCCGCCTGGTCCCTCAGAAACCAGCTCTCCTGCTGCAGGACGTCCAGGAGCACCCGGATCGATTCCTCGTTCGGGTCCTGGGCCAGCTCGAGGATCCAGCCGAGCTTTTCCTCGGGGTCCCGGTGACGGAGCTCATCCCACAGTCTCGCGACATCCTTCGCGTTCATGTCCGTCGCTCCTTCGTTTCGGCGATGCCGTGTCCATCATCCCGGCGGTCCGCCGGCGAGCCGGCGCCGGCGCGTTCCAACACGTCCCACACGGTGTCGAGGAGTTGTTCCATTCCCGCACCGGTCACGCTCGAAAACCATCCGCCCCATCGGGCGCCCCCGAGCGGAAACGGCGGCCCGCCCCCTGTCCCGCCGTCCCCAAGGTCCGATCGGCTCATCGCCACGACTCTCGGCTTTCGCGGCAGCTCCTCGTCGTATTCCCCAAGCTCATGCTCCAGGGTCGCGTGATCCCGCCCCGGATCGGGCGACGCGCTGTCGATGAGCAGAAGGAGCGTCCGGGTCCGGAGGACGTGACGCAGAAACTCATGCCCCAATCCCTTTCCCTCGTGCGCCCCTCCGACGAGCCCGGGAAGATCGGCCATGACGAAGCTCTTCTCTTCGCGTACCCGCACCAGCCCCAGATACGGCTCGAGCGTCGTGAACGGATAATCGGCGATCTTCGGCCGCGCCGCGCTCACGCGCGAGAGGAGCGTCGACTTCCCCACGTTCGGAAGCCCGACGAGCCCCACGTCGGCGATCAGCCGGAGCTCGAGGCTAAGCCTGCGCTCCTCCCCCTCCCGTCCCGGCTCCGCCGAACGCGGGGCCTGGCGCGTCGGCGTCGCGAAATGCGCGTTCCCGCGGCCCCCGCGCCCCCCGCGCGCCGCAACGTAGCGGCCGTCGGGGGCAACGAGATCGGCGACCCGTTCTCCGGTTTTCTCGTCGGTCACGAGCGTTCCCGGCGGAACGGGAACGAGCAGATCCTCGCCGGACCGGCCGCTCTTCCGGTTGCCCGACCCGTGCGCGCCCGACGGCGCCCGAAACCGC
Organism: Candidatus Latescibacterota bacterium; assembly: GCA_016207265.1. GTDB lineage: Bacteria > Eisenbacteria > RBG-16-71-46 > SZUA-252 > SZUA-252 > WS-7. The sequence goes on from JACQPZ010000059.1 coordinate 12,996, forward strand.
GCGCGGAACTGAAAATCGAGCAGCGTTCGCAGGTGCGGGTTCACGACCAGGATCACGCTTCCGCCGTCCCCCCCGTCCCCGCCGTCGGGTCCTCCCTTCGGCACGTACTTCTCGCGGCGAAAGCTGACGCACCCGTCGCCGCCGCGCCCCGCGGCGACGAGGATCGAAGCGCGATCCGCGAACATCGCGCGCCCCTATCGCATCGCGGCGATGACGGCGTCGGCGGAAGCGCGCGTGCCCACCGCCGTGGGATCGTCGCGCCGCGGCTTCATGTCATAGGTCACGCGCTTGCCCTCGCGGATCACGGCCGCGACGGCGCGCTCCAGACGCTCCGCCGCCGAGCGCTCGCCCAGGTGCCGCAGCATGAGCATTCCGCTCAGGATCATGGCGAAGGGGTTCACCTTGTCCTGCCCCGCGTACCTCGGCGCGCTCCCGTGCGTCGGCTCGAAGAGCGCGGCGTCGGCCCCGATGTTGGCGCCCGGCGCGACGCCGAGGCCGCCGATCAGCCCCGCGGCGAGGTCCGACAGGATGTCGCCGTACAGATTGGGGAGCACGAGCACGTCGTAGTCCTCGGGCTTTTGCACGAGCTGCATGCACATGTTGTCCACGATGCGATCCTCGAAGGTCGTATCGTGAAACTCCGCGGCGACCCGGCGAGAGACCTCGAGAAAGAGCCCGTCCGAGCACTTCATGATGTTCGCCTTGTGAACCGCGGTCACTTTCTTGCGTCCGTTTTCCCGGGCGTAGCGGAAGGCGTGGCGCACGATCCGCTCCGTCCCCGAGACGCTGATCGGCTTGATCGAGATGCCCGAATCCTCCCGGATCTCCCGCTGCGCCTCCCGCCGCACCAGCTCGCGGAGCGCGCCCGCGCCCTTGCTGCCCCGCTCGAACTCGATCCCCGCGTAGAGGTCTTCCGTGTTCTCCCGAACGATCACGAGATCGATGTGGTCGAATCGGGAGCGGACGCCGGGGTAGGTCTTGCAGGGGCGGATGCAGGCGTAGAGGTCCAGCTCCTTCCGGATCGAGACGTTGACGCTCCGGAATCCGGTTCCGACCGGAGTCGTGATGGGCCCCTTGAGCCCGACCTTCGTGCTGCGGAGCGAATCGAGAGCGCGCTTCGGCAGCGGCGTTCCTTCCTTCTCGTAGACGTCGATCCCGGCCTGCTGCACGTCCCAATCGAACGAGACCCCGGTCGCCTCCAAGACGCGGCGCGTCGCCTCCGTGATCTCGGGCCCCGTTCCGTCCCCTGGAATCAGCGTCACGCGATGCGCCATCGAGGCTCCTCAGAAATAAATTTAATATAGCGACATAAGCTATTGTGAATGAGTGTCATGAGGGGTTTCGAGTTGGGCGATAGAGGCGGAGCCGATCGATCGCGGAGCGAAATCCCTGGCGTGACCGCTCGAGTGCCGGACGCTAGCAAACGCCGGGGAAACGAGTCAAACGGAAAGCGTTAGGCGCTAGGTGCCGGCGCCCCGTGCGGGCTTCGGTGGCGCGCCCTTGGCTTCATCTTTCTTCTTAGGCGTCTCCCCTGACTCTTTGCGTTTCTGCTCCTTGTAGGACTTCGACCGATAGTCCGTGGTGTAGAAGCCGCTCCCTTTGAAGATCATTCCTGCGCCTCCGCCGAGCAGCCGGCGGAGCTTTCCCCGGCACTTCGGGCACCGCTTCCGCGGCCGTTCCGTCATGGACTGGAACACCTCGAACCGGTGCCCGCACCGCTCGCAGTCGTACTCGTAGGTCGGCATCAGCGATCCCCCTTCACATCCGATCCAGCGCGTCCTCGAGACGGCCCAACCCTTCGTCGATGTCGTGATCGGAGATGGCGTACGAGAGTCTCAGGTGGCCCTCCATACCGAAGGCGGAGCCGGGGACGCACACGATCCGGGCCTCGTCGATCAGAAAGTCGCTGAGCGTCGCGGAATCGCAGACCCCGTTCCGCGCCGAGCGAATCCGCTCGCCGAGATCCGGAAACGCGTAGAACGCCCCCTCGGGCGGAACGATGCGCACGCCGCGCATGCGGCGCAGCCGCTCCACGACGACCGCGCGGCGCTCGGCGAATCGGTCACGCATCAGGCGAACGGAATCGGATGGGCCGGTGAACGCCCGGAGCGCCGCGTATTGCGAGACGGCGGCCGGGTTCGAGGTGGACTGCCCCTGCAGGCGCTCCATTCCCTCGGCGAGATCCGCGGGCGCCGCGGCGAATCCGATCCGCCAGCCGGTCATCGCCCACGTCTTCGAGACCCCGCCGATTAGAATCGTCCGCTCGCGGATCTCGGGATCGAGCGCCGCGACGCTCACGTGGCGGGCGTCGCCGAACACGAGCTGCTCATAGATCTCATCGGAGAGAACATAGAGCCGGTGCTTCCGGATGATCGGGACGAGCGCTTGAAGCTCCGCGCGGGAGTAGACCGCGCCCGAGGGATTGTTGGGGCTGTTCAGAACGAGGAGCTTCGAGCGGGCCGTGAGTGCGCGCTCGAGATCCTCGGGACCGATCTTGTAGCTTCCCGGCCCGGGATGGACGCACACCGGCACTCCACCCGCGAGCCGGATCAGCTCCGGAAAGGTCACCCAGTAGGGCACGGGGCAGAGGACCTCGTCGCCGGGCTCGACCACGGTGAAGAACGCGTTCCAGATCGCGTGCTTCGCCCCGTTCGAGACGACGATCTCGCTCGGGACGTACGTGAGCCCCTGATCCCGGCGCAGCTTCTCCGCGATGGCGGCGCGAAGCTCGGGCACGCCGCCGACCGCGGTGTACCGCGTGTGCCCGGCCCGGATCGCCTGGATCCCGGCCTCGCGGATGTCCTCCGGCGTGTCGAAGTCCGGCTCCCCGGCCGAGAAGGAGATCACGGAGTGCCCCTGCGCCCGAAGCTCGCGCGCGCGCGCGCCGAGCGCCAGCGTCTCGGAGGGTTTGAGCGCGCGCACGCGCGCGCTGACGCGCGAATCCGTCATGGAGCCTTCGCGATCTTTTCGCGGAGCCTCGGCGCGACGTTGGGCGGCACGAACCCGTCGATCGCGCCGCCGTAGCGCGCGATCTCCTTCACCAACGAAGCGTTGAGGTAGGTGTAGGTCTCGCTCGGCATCAGGAACACCGTCTCGATCTCGTCCGAGAGGCGGCGGTTCATGAGGGCCATCTGAAACTCGTACTCGAAGTCGGAGACGAAGCGCAGCCCGCGCACGATCACTGGGATCTTCCGTTCGCGGGCGAAGTCGACGAGGAGCCCCGAGAAGGGCTCCACGTCCAGCCGTTCGAGGGACGCGGCGGCCTCGCGGATCATGGCGACCCGCTCCTCCTGGCTGAAGAGGACCCCTTTCTCGGCGCGCTGCGCGACCGCGACGGTCAGCCGGTCGAACATGCGGAGCGCCCGCTGCATGAGATCCAGGTGCCCGTTCGTGACGGGATCGAACGTCCCCGCGAACACCGCGCGCTTCATCGGCCTTCCCTCCGATTGAGCCTCACGCCGCCGGGGCGTGGTAGATCGCGACCGTCGTCTCCGAGTACGTCCGTTCGACCGCGAGGACGAGCGCGGGCGGCGTCTCCACGACGGTCCCCTTCCGCCGCTCGTACACGATGAGCCCCCCGCCGGCCGGCCATCCGATCCGCGACAGCCGCTCGAGCCAACGCGCCCCGGAAGGTCCCGTGTACGGCGGGTCCAGGAAGACGATGTCGAACGGTCCGGTCAGACTCCGAGGCAGCTCGAGCCGTGACAGGTCTGCTTCGTGGACCCGCGACCGGTCCCCGAGATCCAAGCGCGCGAGATTCTCGCGCAGCACGCGCGCCGTGTGCCTCTGCTTCTCGACGAAGTCGGCGTGCCGGGCCCCCCGGCTCAGCGCTTCGATCCCCATGGCGCCCGACCCGGCGTAGAGGTCGAGGACCCGGGCGCAGGGCAGCCGCTTCGGGCCTAGCATGTCGAAGACGGCCTCCCGAGGCCGCTCCGACGTGGGGCGGACTCCCCGATCGGGCACCCGGATCCGGCGCCCTCGGAGGGAACCCCCTACGATCCGGACGAGCCCCATCGGGCGCGGTGCGTCTCCCATAGTGGCACGATCGCATCGGCGACCTCCTCGATCGTGCGATCACGTGTGTCGACCGCCACGTCCGCGGCCTCGGCATACGCCTGAGCCCTCGCCTCGAGCAGCGAGCCGAGCCTCTCCTCGAGCGGGCCCCCCCGAAGGAGCGGCCGCGCTTCGGCCCGGGCTGCGGAACGGGCGCCGGCTCCGCCCTCGGCTCCGGCGCGTCCAGTCTGCGCGCCCTTCCCGAGCCTGAGCGCCGCGACCGCCGGCTCGACCCGAAGCCACACGACCCACGCGCGGCGTTTCAGGAGGTCGCGGTTCCGGGCGGAGCCGAGGACCCCGCCGCCACACGCGACCACACGTCCCGTGGGTCCGTCGCCCCCCGGCGACGCGTCGATATCCGGGCCGCCCGGGGCGAGGGCCACGGCGAGCGCGTGCGACTCGATCTCCCGAAAGGCCGCTTCGCCGCGCTCATCGAAGATCGCCGCGACCGCCGCTCCGCCGAGCCCCTCGATCTCCCGATCCAGATCCACGCACTCAAACCCCAGCCGCCCGGCGAGGAGCGGAGCGACCGCGCTCTTCCCCGCGCCCGAAAGGCCGATCAGGGCGACGTTCAAGGCCCGGATCCCTCCCGATGCTCCCGATCCAAATGAAACGGGGCCCTTCGAGTGGAAGGGCCCCGCAGTATACCCCGTGAGGCGCGCCCGGAAAAGGAGCGCGCTTCGAGCGCGTCTCTAGCTCCTCGGACCGCCTGACTCGCCGAGGATCTTCGGCGTAACGAAGATCAGAAGCTCCCGCTTCTGCTTGGTGGTCGAGGTCGAGCGGAAGAGATTCCCGAGCAGCGGCAGGTCCATGAGGACCGGCACGCCGCGCTTCGTCGAGCTTTCGTTGCTGCGGATCAGGCCGCCGATCACCGCCGTCTCCCCGTCGTTCACCATCACGCGCGTATCGGCCATGGTCGTGTTGATGATGATTCCGCCCTGCACCGTCGCCTGGGACGCGAGGTCGGACACCTCCGGGTGAACGTCCATCGTGATCCGGTTTCCGGTGTTGATGTGCGGCGTGACGCTCAGCTTGATCCCGATGGTCGTGAGCTGCGTGACCGCGTTCCCGGCGAAGTCCTGCACGATGAGCGGGATCTGCTTTCCGACCACCACCGACGCCTCGCGGTTGTTCACGGTCGTGATGCGCGGATTCGAGATGATGTTCGCCTTGTTCTGCGTCTCGAGCGCGAGGAGCCGGGCGTCGAGCGTGCCGAACGCCTTGATCGTCCCCAGCTTGAAGGTCCCGGCCGGGTTGGTCACGTCCGCCGCGTTCACGTCGAGGTTCTCGGAGACGCCCGCGTCGAACACGTCGAGATTGTGAAGGCCCCACTCAATGCCGAGGTCGCGCGTGGAGGAGGCGTCGACGTCCACGAGTCTCGCCACGATCTCAACCTGGGGCGTCTTCGTATCCAGGTTCCGGACCATGGCCTCGACCTGGTCCAACCGGTCGTCGATGTCGGTCACGATGAGCGAGTTCGAGCGCTCGTCCACCTCGACGTGGCCCCGCTTCGACATCGTCTTCTCCACCGAGCGCGCCATTTCCTTCGAGTTCGCGTAGTTCACCGGGAGAATCCGGGTCGAGAGCGGAAGCAGCTCTTCCTGCGTGCGTTCCGCCGTCCGGCGCTCCATCTCCTCCTTGCGCAGCGTCTCCAGATTCGAGACGACGATCGTCTGGCCGCTCTCCACCATTCCAAGGCTCTGCGACTTCAGCACGATGTCGAGCGCATGGCGCCACGGCACGTTCCGGAGCCGGAGCGTGACCTCGCCCTTCACTTCCTTGCTCGCGACGATGTTCTTGCCGCTGAACTCGGAGAGGCTCCGCAGCACGGTCTGGATTTCGGCTCCCTGGACGTCCAAGGACATCCGCCGTCCGTCCGCCGAGGGCGCCGGCTCAGCGCCGGCGGGAGGCGCTTCCCGCTCCTTGGAGGGTTGCGAGGGCGCTTCCACCGCCAGCACGAGGTTGTTCCCCACGCTGCTCAACGCGTACGAGGCCGGCTGTGTGAGGTCCACGACGATGCGGGCGCCGGCTTCCTTCCCCCAGCCCATCTCGCTCGCGCGGACGTTTCTCACGGCCGTGCCGTCGCGGCCCGACCAGGCCCGCTCGGTGAACGCGAGCTGCGACCCGGGACAGTCGACCACGATTCGATCCGGCGATTCGAGCGTGAAGTCGTGGTAATTCAACGGAGCGTCCGCCTCGATGATGACCTGCGTCGCGGAACCCGCTTCCTTCATCTGGACGCCCTTGACGGTTGCCGCGAGCGTCGGAGACGCGGCCACGAGGAGGCCCGCGACCAACGCGGCGATCCGGCCGCCCGAGCGGCCCGTGCGCGCGAAGCTAGTTTCGAGTCGCATTCTTGTCACCCTCTTTGGTTTGCAGGTGGATCGACAGCGTCTGGGATTCGCCGAACGCGTTCTGCACGACCTGCAGCTCGCTCTTGCCGATGCCCGAGATGTACCCGTTCACGACCGGGTCCCCGACGCGAAGCACGTAGCCGTGTCCGCGGCTGTCTTCCACCAGCGCGAACTTATCCGAGGAGCCCCACATGATGCCCACGAGGTGGATGTCCCCCACGTCCACGAGGGACCCGTCCCCCGTCAGGGTCTGATACTTCCCTTCGATCAACGATTGATACGGGTCCCGACGGCCGCCCGCGGTGTAGTTGTAGTGCTCGCGCGCGAAGAGAACGCTCGCGTCGACCGACTTCGGAATCTCTCCCGACGCCGCGGTCGGAGCGGGAATCGCGGGCGCGGGCGCCTGCGCGGGCGCCTGCGCGGCCGCCGCGGCCGGGGCCTGCGCGGCCACAGCCGGCGCGGGAGGGGGAGTCGCGGGCACGACGGTCGCGACCGGAACCGGCACGGCCGGAGCGGGCACCGCGGTTGCAACCGGAACGGGCAGGGCCGGAGCCGGAGTCACCGGCGCGCCTGGAACGGCCACGGCCGGACCCGGAGGATTCGCGATCGAGGCCTGCGCAGGCGCCGCCGGCGGCGGAGGCGGCACGTGAATCGCGAGTTCCGGCGGGATGCTCGGACCGTACTGGATGTCCGTTCTGGCCCAGACCGGCGCGGGCGGCCCATAATAGACGGGCTTGGGCAGGGCGCTCGGCCGAGGCAGCGCCTGGGCCGCGGGCGAAGTCGCAGGCGTCGGCATGACCGGGGCCTTCGGCTCCCGCCGCATCAAGAAGACGCCGGCCACGATCGCGAGGCCGACCAGGGCGAGAAGCAGGATCCCGAGCCGACTTTGAAAGAACTTACTTTGCGACAGGGCCAGACTGCTTGGCAGGTTCATTGGAAGTCCCCTCGGCCAACGTGTACGCGGTCGCTACGAAATCGGCCTGCACGGTCTCGTCCAGGTCGCCCTTGTCGAATCCCTTCAGCTTGAGCTGCGAGACGTTCACGAGGCGGCTCAGGTCGGAGATCTCGCCCAGGAACGACCCGGCGCGGTGATAGCCGCCGGTGACCGTCACCTGGACCGGGTTCTCCGTGAAGTAGGTGGCCGCCTTCGGATCCCCGGGCTTGAACAGGAGGAAGTGCACCCCCGATTCCTGCCCCGCGATCGTGATCTTCCGTAGAAGGCTCGCGACCTCCTTCTGCGTCGGCAGAAGCTCCTGGGCCACGGCCCAGCGCTGGTTCAGGAGCTCGAACTCCTTCTTGAGCTCCGGCAGGCGGTTCACGAGCTGCTGCGCCTTCGTCAGCTCGTTCATCTTCTGGGTGTACGTCTCCTTGAGCTTGCCGATCTCCGACGCCCGCGCCCGATAGTTGAAGGGCACGTAATCCGCGATGACGTAGAAGTAGACGAGCGCGCCGATCCCCGCTCCGATCAGAATCAGCTTCTGGGTTTTCGGATCCTTGAGGTCCATCTTCCTCCCCCGCGCGCCGCGCTTCCTACAAGGTCATCAACGCGGTGACCTTGAACTTCACCACGTTGCGCTGATCGATGGTCCCTTTCTCCGCCACCAGCAGATCGACGGTCCCGAAGAGAGCACTCGACTCGAGACGCGTCATGAAATCGGCGACCAGCAGATTGGAGAACGTCACGCCCTCGATCTGCACCTTGTTGCCGGTCTCCTCGTAGGTCGTCAGCCAGAGATGCTCGGGCACGCACCGCGACAGCTCGTCCACGAGCTTCACGCGGTGAAGCCTCCCCTTGTCGAGGTCCGCGATGACGGTCAGGCGGTGCTGGAGCTCCTCCCGCTTCTGAGTCAGCTCCTGGATCGTCTGGATCTGCGGCCTGAGCTTCTCCGCCTCCTGCTCCGCCCGCGCGATGTCGGTCTTCAGCCGCCCGATCTGGAGCGCCTGGAACACCGAGATCGCGGCGAAGAGCGCGACGACCAAAAGGAGCACCAGGACCGGCATCAACGTGCCGATCTTCGGCAGCTGGATGCTCCGGTGCGCCTGGCGTTCTTCCCGGGGCAGCAGATTGATGCGGATCATGGGTCCCCCTATCGCAGCGCGAGGCCGATGGCGACGGTGAGCACGGGGGCGACGATCTCCGGCGCGTCGCCGTCGAAAATGCCCGGGTCATAGCTCAGCTTCTGGAGCGGATTCACGACCTCCACGGGCACCTGATGCCGCGTGTTCAGGAACTCCTTGAGCCCCGGAACGCGCGCCGACCCACCCGAGAGTAGGATCCGGTCCACCTTCTCGGCGTCGCCCGACGAACGCAGGTAGGCGATCGCGCGGTCGAGCTGCACCGAGAGGTCCTCGCACGCGGTCTGGATGATGGGCGCGACGTCGATGCCCGAATCACCGCGGCCGCGCAGCGCGTTCAGCGCGTCCGCCTGGCTCACGTTGTGCCGGCGCTGAATCCCCTCGACGAACGCGTTCGATCCCACGGAGAGATCCTTCGTGAAATGCGGTACCTGGTTCTCGACGATGTTCACGTTCGTGATCTCGGCCCCGATGTTCACGAGCGCGACGACCTCCTCCGGCTTGAGGTCGTAGTTCGCCTCGACGGCGTTCTGGATGGCGAAGGAGTCGACGTCGATGATGGAGGGGCTGAGTCCCGCCTCGCGGATGATGTCCGCATGGTTCTGGATCATCTCCTTCTTCGCCGCGACCAGGAGCACCTGCATCTTCTTCTGGTCCACGTTCGGATCGATGATCTGGAAGTCGAGCGAGACGTCGTTGATGTCGTAGGGGACGTGCTGCTCGGCCTCCCACTGGATCGCTTCCTTGGCGTCCTCCTCGCTGAGCCGGTCCATGAGGATCTTCTTCACGATGACCGCGCGGCCGGACACGGCCGTCGCGACGACCCGGTTCTTGATCTGCCGGGATTCCATGAGATTGGCGATGGCCTCGTGGACGAGCTGCCGGTCCATGATCTCGCCGTCCACGATGGCTTCCGAGAGAGGCTCGGAAATGCCGAAGTTGACGAGGTGGTCCCCGGAGCGGTCATGGGCGATCTCGACGACCTTGATCGAGCTGGAGCCGATGTCGAGCCCTACCGTGCTCTTCTTCTTCCCGAACATGATCTGCTCCGTGTGTTGGAGGGAATCGCGCACCGCAAACCCGACCGCAGCGGTCCGCCTCGCCCGATTCGAGCAATTTCCATGCCATGCATAGCCGCCATCGCAACGTAAGTCTATTTCACTTAACGGCTTACGCTACCGGGTTCCCGCCGACGCGGAATGCGATCCGAGTTCGGGGACCCATTGCATCCCGCACGACCGGCTGCCACCGAGCCGTCGCTCACGCCGCCGGATGAATCCGGACCGCGCTTCCGAGCGCGGCCTTGGCCCGCGACTTGCGCGACATTGACCCGCCGCGAGGCGCTTTGTTACGGTGCGCCCATGCATCGAAGCGTCCAGGGCGCCGCCTGGGTCGCCGCCCTCGCAGCGCTCTGGGCCTACGCCTTGACGCTCTCGCCCACGGTCGCCTGGGTGAACCTGGGCGAGGACTCCGGCGATCTGCTCGCCGCCGCGGCTACCCTCGGCATCCCCCACCCCACCGGCTATCCCCTGTTCGTTCTTCTCGGGCGGCTCGCCACGTTCCTGCCGGTCGGGAGCGTCGCGTTCCGGATCAACCTGGTCTCGGCGATCGCCGGGGCCGCCGGCGTCTACTTCCTCGCGCGTCTCGCGCTCGCGCTCGCGAAGGACGAGCGTCCCGGACCGGGCGCCGCCTTCTGCTCCCTGGCAGCCGCGCTTCTCTACGCATTCTCCCGAGGCGCGTGGAGCCAGAGCGTTCTGGCCGAGGTCTACACGCTCAACGTCGCGTTCCTGGGCGCAATCTTGCTGTCGCTCGCACGGGCCGAGGAGGGCGGGCGCGTCCGCTTCCTCCTGCTCGCCGCCTACCTCTGGGGCCTGGGGCTCACGAATCACCTGCTCCTGCTCGCGGCGGGCCCGGCCCTGGTCGTCTCGACCTGGCGAATGCTCCGTGCCGGAATCATCGGCCTCAGGACGGCCGTTCTTTTGCCGGTTCTTTCGTTCTGGGGGCTGACCCTGGATCTCTTCTTGCCGATCCGGGCGGCGCTGAACCCCGAGTTTTCGTGGGGGGCTCCGGCAACGCCCGAGCAGCTCGGCTGGCTGCTGACCGGCGCCCAGTACGCGCGCAACTTCTTCGGGCGGGATTTCCCGGATGCGATCCGGCACCTCGCGCCGGGACGGTGGGGGGTCGATTTCGGGTGGGGGCTCCCCGCGCTCCTGATCGGCGCGGCCGCGGCCCTATGGCTCCGCACGGGGCGATCCACCGCCACGTGGACCGCGCTCGCGGCGTCCCTCGTGCTCCTCTCGCTCTACGCGATCGGAGACGACGTCGGGTACTGGATGCCGGCGGCGTTTCTCGCCACGGCGCTCGCGGGCGCGGGATGGGCCTCCCTCTGGGGCGTGACCCGGTGGCGGTATCCGACCAGGGTGGCGGCTCTGGCGCTGCTCGCAGGCGGGGCGCTCCTCGGATTCGCGCGGCATTACGGTATGGTCGACGCGTCGAAGGACCTCACCCCGTATCTCTACGCGAAGAACAACCTGTCCGCGGTCGATCCGAATGCCCTGATCATCAGCGAGTACGACGGGCGGACGTTCGCGCTCTGGTTCTACAAGGCGACGGACTTTCGAGACAGCCATCGGAACCTCGTCGTGGCGTACAAGTACCTGCTCGTATGGCCGTGGTACCTCCACCATCTGGCGCGCCATTACCCCACGCTCGCGGTCCCCGGGTACCCGGGAGATCTGGATCTGATGATGAACCGCCTCATCGCGCGGAACATCCGCAAGCGGCCGGTCTATCTGACCCGGGATGATCCGGGCTTGGTACCGCTCTTTCGTACGGAGCGCGTCGGGGATCCGCGCCTCCCGCTCTACCGGGTCCGGGAGGCCGGCTCGTGAACGCGAAGCCCCGCGAACCGCTCGCCCGGCGCGGACCGCTCGCCCGCCGCGGATCGCTCCTGCTCGGGCTCGCGTCGGTCGCCGTCATCTGCTATCAAGTCGGCCGGCTGCTCCGCGCGGAGCGCGTGATCACGGGCGGGGAGCTTTCCCTCCCGCTGGACGACAGCTTCATCTATCTCCAGTACGCCCGCGCCATCGCCGAGGGCCATCCCTTCGTCTACTCGCCCGGGAACGGGCCCACGACGGGCGCGACGAGCCTCCTCTGGCCCTTCCTCCTCGTTCCGCCGCATCTCTTCCACCTCGGACCGACGATGGCGATCGCGTGGTCGCTCGCGTTGGGGGTCGTGGCGTTCTGGGCGAGCGCGACGCTCATGGGGAAGCTCGGGCGGACCCTCGCGGGCCCCGCGGGCATGGTGCTCGCGGTCGCGCTCTTCCTCGGGAACCCCTACCTCCTCTGGGGCTACATGAGCGGGATGGAGATCCCCCTCTATGCGACGGCGCTTCTCATGGCGCTCCTCCTTTACCTGCGCGAGTGCAAGGAGGCGCGTTTCCCGAAGCTCCGCTGGTGTCTCTTCGTCCTCGCCGCCTCCCGGCCCGAGGGCGCCGCACTGAGCGGGATGTTCGGGCTCGCCATGATCGGAGCGCGGTGGCGCGCGTCCCGCTCCGCCAAGGGACCCCGCTTCTTGAGCGCTTCGCTCCTCCTGCCGTTCGCCGCGGCGGCGTTCCCGTTCCTCGTCAACCTCCTGGTCACGGGCTCGATCGAATCCACGGGCTCCCAGGCCAAATCGATCCTCTCCGAGCCGCATCCCGACGTGCGGCGTCGGTTCCTCGCCGAGTCCCCGGGCGTCTGGCTCACGATCGGAAAGGCGTACCTCGCGTGGTTTCAGCTCCTCCCGGACGGCGTGATGATGCCGCAGTTCGCGGTTCCAAGCGCCGTCGCGCTCCTCCTGTTCGCCGTATTCTCCTTCTGGCCGAAGCAGCGGCCGTGGGCGGACGGCCGCGTCGTGTTCCTCCTCGCCCCCGCCGCGTTCCTCGTCGGCTCCTTGCCGATCGCATGGTCCGTCCACTGCTACCGCTATCAGCAGGGGTTCTACCCGGTCGTGCTCGCCTGTTATGCGGCCGGTCTGGGGCGCGCCGCGCTCTACGCGTGGACGCGCATTCCGCGGAAGATCGGAGGGCCGCTGGCGGCGCTCGCGATCGCCCTGCCCCTCTGGGCGCTCCTCCCGAGCTTTGCGCGCGACATGAACCGGCTCATTCTCTTCTACGGCCACAACTGCGAGAACATCCTCAACCAGCAGGTGAAGGTGGGCCGGTGGATCGACCGCAATCTGCCGCGAGACGCGGTCGTGGGCATGAACGACGCCGGGGCGATCGCCTACTACGGAAACCGGTCCACGCTCGACATGATCGGGCTCACCTCGGAGGGATTTGCGCAGGTCTACCGGTCGGGAATCGGGTGCCTGTTCGAGCGGCTGCGGCGTCTTCCCCCCGAGCGCAAGCCGACCTATTTCGCGATCTACATCGAGTGGTTCCCGTATCTGAAGTCGAGCGGCATCCTCGGGCCGGAGGCCTTCCGGGCCCACCTCGGGTTCAACACGATCTGCGGCCAGGAGGACAAGGAGGTGTTTCCCGCGACCTGGATCGACGTGGCCCGGGCGGACTCTCCCGCACTTTCGCACCCCGAGGCGGCGGGGATGCGGATCCGCGACTCCTTGGATCACGCCTGGCTCGAGGATGAGAGCCGCCATGAATGGTCCGCGTTCGGATACGAGTTCAACGAGAAGAAGCGATCGTGGGAGACCCGCCCGACGCAGCTCCTGCGCGACGTGCTCCGCCAGTACGTCTACACGGACCGTCCCACGCGGCCGGTCGCGGACGGGGGAAGAATGGTGTTCGGCTGGGAGCGCTTCCGCGTGAGCGCGGAGCCCGGGAAGGACCTTCTCCTCGTGATGCGGACCGACGCCTGGTTTCCGAACCGGCTCACCGTGAGCGTGGACGGGGCCCGCGCGGGGATCTGGACCATCGCGCGGTCCGAGACGGCCTGGGTGGAGCCTTCGTTCCGCGTGCCGGGGCGGCTGGTCACGCGCCCTCGGCCCCGGATCGAGATCCGGCGGGACGATCCGAAGGACGGGAGCGACTACGCTCCCTTCCACTACTGGATCTACCAGTAGCTACTGGTCGATCCAGGAGGAGATTTCGTACCGGGTGAGCGCGTAGAGCTGGTTGATCATCGCGCTCGAGTAGAGGAGCTTCACGTTGCCGTTCACGTTCGTCGTGCCGGTGAGCGTCCCCTGGACCATGATCCCGCCGACCACCTGCTTGGCGTTGCCGCCTCCCACGATGTCCAGGTCGCCGAGCACGATGATGACGCCGTTGTAGTTGAACGTCCCGCCCATCTTGAAGTCGCCGTCGATGATCAGGACCCCCGCGCCCGTGTTGTTCGAGGAGAGGTCCAGATCCCCTGCCACGTGCACGACCTTGAGATCCCCGATCGTGCCCCAGCCGGCGGTGCTCGGGTTGTTCTGGTCGCCGTTATACGTGATGTCCGCGAGCTGGCCCCAGGACGCCGCGATGGCGGGAAGGTCCAGGTTCACGG